>JAEUSG010000678.1 GCA_016788315.1 Fibrobacterota bacterium
TTGGCGCTGCTGGTCGACGTAAATCTGTACCAATAGGCGTTCTTTTATCGCATGCAGCAAGGGCAACTGTGCCAACGCTTCCCTTTACTGCACTGCTAAGAAATTTACGTCTTGATAGTTCATTCATATCTGGTTTCACCTGTTAAAACACCGCCGTTAGTTTAAACTCAGCTAAATCGTATTTTAGTAAATGGTCATCAAAAAGATATGATAGATTAAGCAGAATGCGTGCATAAAAATTGTTTCCGGCACGGATATTCACATCAAGTTTATTTTGAAAAGCATACGAGTAGCTTCCTAACTCCAATCCCCTTCCTTCAGAGAGAACCGGCCCCACCTGTTCCTGAATCCTGATTTCACGTAAAAATCTATTAGTACGCCAGTCGCAAAGCAATGCAAGATAGCAGCCGTCTGTTTTTCCTAATGCAATAGAATCTCCATATACTCTTGATGCGCCAGCCTTCAATTCAGAGCGTAATTGACCACTTAACCATTTTTCGGTCCATCTTGTCAGTACTGAATGGCTTCTGGAAGTTTCGTATAATGCGGCACTCTCTTTTACAGAATCGCCTGTGAAGGTGTATTCAAAGAAAAGCAATGTATTACGGTTACGTAAATTTAAATTGAGATTATTTCTAACCTTGAACTGGGTAAGTGTCAAAGAATCCGATCGATATCCTTTGCTGAATTCAAACTTTCCGTTGTAATATGAATCATCCAGGATAAACAGCTTTGGAGATATCGAAAAACCATTTGTGTTTGTTCCAACTGTATCAGAGAGATTAGAAGCCAGTTTGCTATATGTAAGATCAAGTTGAAATGGATTCAGTATTTTCAGCCAGTAGCCTGGTACCAGCTGAGCACTTGAATTAAACTTAAGATTATCAGTGTTGTCTGCGCTGTCACCCTCTGTGATATCTCTATTGAGTCGGGAAAAAAGCTTTATACCTGGAAAGAAATCTTGGATGAATAATGAAACTTCAGGTTTGAAACGGTTTGCCACACCCTGCCTGTAAACAGTTTTAGCTTCAAGCATGACTCTGCTGTCCGGGTAAAGACGCATTTTAGCAAACAGATTATGATTTACTTCTCCCATTTCAGTTTCACTGCTGTCTGCAGAAATGTTGTCAAAATCGTATGAACCGTAGAAATTTAGTCTCGCGATATGAAGTTTTTTGCAAAGCTCTTCAGGCGTCTCATAATCTGTTTCAACTCTTGCATTTTGACGCTCTCTTACATCGTTATTCTGCATCATTCCGCGCAGTTTGAGTGTTGGCAATCCCTTCAGAGAAAGCTGAGTTTCTGCACGGATGCTTCTCTCATTACCGTCTGATGCCGAGATTCCTCTCCCCCACATAGTGGCAGTCAGCTGTGGACGCTTGTATTCCAATGTTGCAGAAGCTTCATTTCGTACTCTGCCGTAAATTGACATCGGCTCAAAGTTGGAGGTAAAGTTCGGTGAAATGTATCGCCCCTCACCTTTTATTGAAACGTTATTGATTGAGCCGACCAAGTTCACGTGAGCCGCATGACCCTGTTTTTGAAAGAATATCGAATCATTATCGCTCAAGGCAATTTCAGGTGTTATTGACAACCTGCCAGTACCGCCTGCATCTTTAATATTGATTTCACCATTTACACTGCCTACTGTAATTCTGTTGTTTGCTGTACCTGTTCCAGGTAGATCCGGCTCCTCATGCATTTTATTGAGTGCAGTGGCCCCAAAAGAGTACCGCTCGCTTAAAGCGGCAATTTCTTCAAATGCAGCAATGACAGATGCTGAATCGCTGCCTGAAGGTTCATACTGGAATGAGATTTCAATATTTGACAATGGATTTACAATAGATTCGTCCTTGAATGACAATACACCGGTTTTCCGCTCCAAGGAATATTCCTTTTGATCGATATGCTGACCATCGACAAGCAGTTCAACAGTTTCTGAGATAATATTGCCCTTATCGAGAAAGTAAAAATTATCCTCCTGAAACGGAATTGTCATTACTTCAAATAATGTCCTGCTTTCCCCACCCCAACCTGATGTTTTGAAACGGCGGCTAGGCTCAATATTTATCTCTCCACCCTTTACATATGAAGGAGTAATGAGTTTACTTCTGGAAAGGTAAATTTTCTGATGACTGTTTAGTGATATTTCGCGGACCAAGTCGCTTTCAGCACCGGTAAATCCAGCAGAATAACGTAAGTTACTAGAGGCAGGATCGGTGTTATCATACGAGGCGAGTATATTCCGTTTATTGCCCAGATCCCCATTCAATCCTAAATAGGCCTTTGTCCACCAGTACATGAAATAATTGTAATTTGCGAGAGAATCTTTAGGTGCATCAAAGAGCAGATAGGGAATATTCTCATTAAGAGGCCCCGGTATGTCAGCCTTTGTTTTTACTTTAAAATAGGCACGGCCGGTAAGTTTAAACCTATCCAATGCTTTAAAACTTATTGACGATTTAACATTCTTCTTCCGCCAGATGTTTTCTTCAGGGAAAAACACAGAAAAGCAATCTGCACCTCCGCTGAAAACAATACCTCCTGCTGAAACAACAGATGAAGTCATATCGCCGCACAATCCATCATTAGTATTGTATTTCGTCCATTTTCTAGTCTCTTCTGTGTATGAGTACAGACCATTTTTTGTCGCGAAATAATGAACAGCTCCCGTTGAATTTATTTTTGAAATGGTTGTTGAATCTAGTGGGGTATTCTTTGAAAAGTTTTCCCATGTCTCATTTTCGCTGCTGAAACGGAAAACTCCGGCATCAGTTCCAATCCATATCCTTGAACCATCTACATAGCACTCTTTTATTAAGGAGCCCGGCAATCCCGATCTATTGTCAAAAACAGTCCAGCTCTTCATCCGTTCATTGTAACGTGTCAAGCTTTTATCGTGAACAAGATATAGCGCATTGTTGAAGTAAAAAAGTCTTTGTATCTTATTTTCAGAAAGGCCATCTTCAGTATGAAAAGCTTCCCACTTCTGATAAGTTTGTTCATAATGATGCAACCCTTTATCCGTTGCCACCCAAAGATTATCCTGATCTGTGTAGATATCAGCAACACTTTCACCTGGAAATGAGTTAAAGGGCTCCCAACTTTCCTGCGAAATATCCATCCTTGAGATGCCGCCCGGAGAAGCAGCATATATATAATCCAAATCGGCAGCGAGTTTTATTATGGTGTCAGATGCCAATCCCGCTGATGCTGTAACTTTTTTCCAATTCATATACCGGATATCTGTACAGAAAAGAGCTGAATTCGTTGCAACAAACATATCGTTGCCATTAAGCAGAATATCTTTGGGAGCCTCTTCGAGAATTGGTGTCCACCGCTCTCCCTCCTTCTGATACCGGAAAAGGCCGTTATCCAGTCCTAGCCAGATATTA
>JAEUSG010000679.1 GCA_016788315.1 Fibrobacterota bacterium
GGGGTTGACTTAAAACAAGGATTAGCATACATTCTGTCGGATGTTATTAGTGTTAAGTTTAATGCATATGGCGATTCGTCGTTTGCTGGAGAAAGTTTACATGTCTGGATTGCAACAAGAAACATAAGTTCACGGGTGTTCGGAGAAGAGGGCGGAGACATAAGTCTTGATAAGTTGGGAATAAAAACTGATGCGGCTTCAATGGATGGAACACCAATTGTTCTTTATGACGCGCTTTTGGAAACCTTTCCCGTGGTATCAAAGATAGATGCCTCTACAATCGTAAAATGTGATCTTGCTGTTAATGATTACTCCGGATACAGAATTTCACCTTTTACTGCATTCTCGGGTAAAGCAAATAAGCCAATGACTTCTTTAAGCTATACGAATGATATGGAAAAGAACTCCAGGGTAGTTAAACCTGGTTCCTGGTTTGGATACTCGGTGTCCGATCTGAATAAATTTAATAATTCAGGCTTTGACACAACCAAGTTGTCAGTTGTGCCGATTTTCGGCAAAGAGGTATTAGATGTAAGATTCCGCAGAAGTTCCGGGTGGCATAGTGTTAATACAGATGCTTCAGCCTATTTGCCTCTTAATGATACCTTGAGAAATAATTACCCGATGTTTTTGAAATCTTATCAAAAAAAGGACGTTTATCACAACAAGTTAAGAAACGTTCCATACTATTTGTTGGATAAATATTTCGGTGAAGCAGGTGCGCTGTTTCCGGGAAAAGAATTTGTCATAATCGCCTACACACGTGGACGATACTTCAAAGAGCCGAGAGTTTTTCTAAGCAGTTTTGCTGCGCCATACAAGTATGTGTGGGATAAAACCGCACCACACATCTCATGGAGTGGAAATTTTAATGCCGTAGGTTCCAGTGCTTATGCCCCTCTTTATTACGCAAGTCCAAATGGTTCGGTCACCAAGATCACCAATCTTGTAGCTTTAAACAATGTTTTTGATGTTCATTTTACAAAAGATGGCACAGATGGAATTGTTTCGGCTGTTCGTGATGTCGGTTATGGCAAAATTCGATCTGTAAAGTTGATGTTTCATTTTAAAAATGATGCATATACTGAGAATCCAATTACCGGTCAGCGCACATATCAGGATGGGCAAGCTCCAATTTCATACGAAAAAGTATTTACTGGAGATGATAATATTTTTAGTACTCTGGTTTTTAAGGGCATAGATGCTCGTGGTTGGAAAAAAGGATTCTGGGAGATGTGGGTTGAATCTGCCGATAACTTGGGAAATAGTGGTTCTGCACCATTTGGTGGAGCAAAGACTATTGAATTCCAAAATGGACGACAGATGTTTAGAACAATCGAAATAAAATAAATATGAAAAAAATAGTTGTATTTACCTTAATTTGGCTAGCCATGGTTCTTGTCTCATCTTGCGAAAAAGCTATAGAACCTGATGGATCTAATTTGCCTGTAACAGAGAAATATATTGTCAGACTAAATGCAGAAATTGTTGCCGGAACTACAATTGATACTGCAGTTGTTCGTGTTTTAAAAGACTCTTCTACCTGGGATTCGGATGCCCTTGCATCCCCATATGTTGTTTATGTTTATAGAAATACTATAAGCGCAAACCCTTTACTGGTTGCACGGAAAATTTTTAACTATTCTGGAAGTGCTCCATTTGTTGTTTATGGCGAAGGCGAAACATCTACTCAAGTAGATACGGTCTTTCCCTGTTTTTCAAATGAGCTGAAGTTCGTTGTTGATCAGTCATTCGTTGATTCATTTTATTATACCGCCATTGTTGTCGCAAATGTTAAAGAAGTGTCGGGGGCTAATCGGTATTATGAAGGCAGGGTCGGTGTATTCTCTAAATCCAATTCACTTATTGTCGGGTCAAGAACAGGTTTGGTTTTAGCAAATGGTGATGTTGAAACAGAGATAAATTTAGTGTCTTTTAGCGCAATTATTCCATCGAAAGATGTAAAGAAATTAATCCTTCATAGGTACTCTGCCCTTAGATCTTTATCCAGTATAGATTCTGTTGTTTCATGGTCTGAGAAGTATAAAGGCGACTCTATTAAATCAAATGACACTCTTTTAGGGTATATACTGAGACCCGATACTATTGTTTTGAATAATGCTAGTTCTGTTAAGCAGGAAACACTAGGTGTTTCTGGGATTAAGGTAACCGGCAAAGTTAAGCTTGCTCCTTTTTACGGTCGTAAGTATTGCCTGGTGCAGTGTGTGGATTCTTTGGGTAAAAAAGTAGGCGATCTCTTGTGGGACGATATAAATTTGAGGATTTCTTATGCGTCCTTGGACTTTGATGAAGAAAATGCAAGACGGGACTCCTTCTTTGTAGATAAAATTACCAATAGACTTTGTGTTTTGCATCGGGCAATTCCAATTAAGTTTGATACTTATGCTGATTCGACATTTGATTCAAAAGTGGAAATATGGGTGGCAACAAGAAAATTGTCGTCAACTTTCTTGAATACTACGGGTTGGAATATTGCAAGTGGATCAATGGTTGACATTAACAATAAGTTTGTAAAATGGGGCGACTGCATTTTTGAAACAGCACCAGAAAAATTTACTTTATCCGCAGGCGGAAAACTGCGGACAAAAATTTTATCAAACTTTGATTATAAAAAAGGTTTTAGAGTTTCACCATTAGCTTTTGTGTCATCACATGATTCATTGGGCTGGAAATCAAATAATTTTTCTGAGCCAACAGCACTCGGATCTGCCGGCATAATAAGATCTCCTATAAATAAGGCGGTAATTTCAAGACTGGTTAAATGCGGCTCTATTTTAGGTCACGATACCGCAAAGTTAGATAACTTTGACGCTTCGTTGATATACGTTTCTCATCCTGATTCAGCTTCTGTAAATGCGCCGAACTGGTTTACCTATACACCAATTGACGATATAAAGAATTCTGGCAGCAAGAGCATATATCAGTATGTTTCAAGGCAACCTAAATTTAAGAAAACAAATGAAGGAATTTATAATTCTTTAGCTTTGGCATATTCGGTTGATTATTCCAAAAACCTGTATGATCATCCTTTTAAGGGTATTCCAGTTACTAGTGTGGATGTCAATAACGGTACCAAGGAATTTGTTATAATTGCAATTACAAAAGGTCGTTTTTTTGGAGAGACTAGAGTGTACTTCTCAAGCGATCCAGATAAGAATTCGTATGTTTGGGATGCTATCCCTCCGCAATTTAAATGGGCTTTCAATGAAAATAGTACCGTGCCGATAATCTCACCGGCGCAATCATTTGCATATGCGCCTCTTTGTTATAAGGCTCCAGGAGTTAGTAACTGCACAGATTTTTCTCTATTTACAACCGGGCTGTTTGATGTTTTTCTGTCTACTATTGATCTGAAGAAAAAAGCTTGTTCAATAAGAGATGTCGGTTTTGGAAAAATTAAGTCGTTCAAGTTGAAGTTTAACTACAGTTCGGAGTTTCTTGGTTCTGATCCTGAGACTGGAGAAAGATATTATTTAGCTCCAAGTGTAGAAAGAACGCTCTCTTCAGATATTCTTCAGAGGCAAGATCGTGTTCTGTATTATGCTGGAAATGATCCAATTGGTAATTCTTATGCACTCTCCGGTATTTCATTTAAAAATATTGATTTTTCGGGCTGGAAACCGGGTGTTTGGGATATGTGGGTTGAAACCGAAGATGATCTGGGGAATAGAGGTTTGGCTCCGTACGCCGGTGCTTTGAGTTCCTCTTCTGGTGAAGTTTCGATAAGGCAGATTGAAATTAAGTAATGGAAGTTAACCAATGACAGCTACAATACTGCTTACACTTGTGCTCTTAAGTATACCCGTTCTAAATACACAGGTATTTAAAATTGAAAACTTGTCAACTAAACGGCAGGATATTGCCCGCAGATTTGAAGAAATCGGAAATTATGCCGCTAGTGGCGATAGAAAAGCGGAAGAAGCAAGTCTTGATGCTCTGATCAAGAAGTATGAGAATAACAAAGACAATGTCAGTCAAACAGCCGTTCAGCTTGCTATGTTTACACAGGCATCTAGAGGGCAGCAGACAGCATTTACAATTGATGATTTTCAGCGTGCAATAAAAGATTGCAATGATCTTCTGAAAAAATATCCTAATACGATGGTGGCTGAACAGCTGTTTATGATTGCAGCAAAATGTCATATTTCAATGGCGGATCAAGGTTCTGATGAGAAAAATAATTATCAGAAAGCAATTGATTTTCTAGAACGTATTGAAAAAAACAGACCAGAAGCTTTTAATTTTCCCAAGTACAAGTTTACAGAGCTTAAACCAGGACAGTATTTCAATATTGACCGTGGTAAGGCTGTGCTGAAAAACAAAGATCTTGTAAAAAGTCTATATACACTTAAAGATGCCATTCGTGAACAGGCCACGGATACAACACAGACGAAAGCTGAGCTTTTGTCGGATGCTGTTATGGAAATTGGTCATTGTCTAAGTAAAATGGCTGAGGGTGAAAAAGCACGTGAGCAGTATAGTATAATCATTAATATATTCAAAGAATCCGATCTTGTTGATAATGCAGCAAAAGCCATTGCCGATTCTTATGTTAAAGAGGCTGATATTCTGGAGGCTAAAATTGCCGTATCGTCAGATTCTTCAGTTATTGCAGATCTCAGAGCAAAACAGCAGAAGCTTTATCTCTCTGCATCAGAATCTTATCAGAAATTTATTAACATCTACATTCAGAGTGATCTACTTTCGAAAGCAACAATTGCTCTTGGCGGTGTTTATTTTAAACTGAAAAATAATGAAGATGCTTACGCTACATTTGCAAAAGCTATAAACTCTATTAAGGTTATCGAAGAGCAGGCTAAAGTTCAGCTTGATATAGGAAATTATTATTACGGCGAAAAAAAATGGGATGATGCGATTGAGAATTATGCAAAGGTGCTGCAGAATTATTCTGCCACAGAGTTTGCCGCTAATGCTCAGTTTCTTCTCGGCGACTGCCATGAAGCAAAGGGTGATACCGCAGCAGCAGTAAAGGCTTACGAAACAGTAATCGAGGAATTCAGAAATTCCAGATTTTATCCGGCATCTGCTTCAAAACTGTCTGAAGTTTATCTTGGTAAGAAAGATTATACCAGAGCTCAGCAGCTTCTTCGTCAGAGCGTAAGCCGTTATCCTGAAAGTAATGTTGCTGCACAATCCCAGTATAAAATCGGTTTGATATATATGGAGCTTGCAGATGCTGATTCGGCCAAAGGCGTTGAAAAGTCACAGCTTGATTTGAAATATAAACTCGCAATTAAAGAATTTGAAACTGTTTTAGGCCAATATGATCGTGCGAAAGAGTGGGTTGAAAAGGCAGTATTGGAAATCGGTCGCTGCCAAATGAAGCTTGGTAATAAAGATGAAGCAAGAAAAGCTTTGGATGGACTTCAGTCACAGCAGTTGATGGTGGAAAAATACAGGATACTCGGAGTTGCCGGTTCTGACTCATCCATTATCGGTGATTTTTATGAACAGCTTTCGAAGTTGACAGAACCTCAGGCACAGGCGGTGCAGTACATAGAAATCGGCCGACGACTTGCCGGTGAACAGATGAATCTTCTGGACAGCGCACTTGCTGTATATCGTTTAGCAGTAAGTCTTACAACTAACAATACTACAAAAATGACAGCCTATGGTGAAATAGGCAATGTATATATGGCCAAAGGTGAGTATAGAAAAGCCCGTCAGCTTTACGAAGATGAGGTCCTTGAAAATCCTGATTGCGAAATGGAACGCAGAGTTCAGTTTGAGTTTAAAGTGGCCGATACATATTTCAGAGATAAAAACTACGCAGAAGCAGAGAAGGCATATGCCGCATTTGTTGACAAGTATCCTGATAATAAGATTTTTACTCCTCCGGCCTTGTTTACGCTTGGTAAATCAAAAGCTTCCTTAGGCGATCATGCAGGTGCAAAGGCTGACTATCAGAGGCTTTTTGATCAGTTTGAGAAGTCGGATCTGATTGATAATGGTGTTCTGTCATACGGTGAAGCACTTCAGGCGGAAGGTAAGCCGCAGGATGCTGTAACTTATATTCTGAAACATATTAAGAAAGTACCCGGCTCACAATCGATGCCAAGTCTTTACTTCAAAGTTGCTGATCTTTATAAAAGCGCACTGAATAATCCTGACTCTGCTATTTTCTATTATGGCAAAGTTCTGAACTTTTCAGATCACTTTTTGTATTCTGCTGCAGGTTATAACTCCGGGCGTTTATATGCAGCAGCAGGCAATGATGCAAAGGCTATAGAGTCTTATTCAAAAGTCAAGAAAACAGATATAGAGTATTTCCGTGCCGCTCAGGGTGATATCGGAGCATTGAAGGCAAAAACAGACCCAGCTGGTGCTATTAAGAATTATGAAGATATTGAATCATCAAGTCCTGAAGTTGATGATAAAATTACTGCCCGTATGGGAATCGGTGATGTGCTTGTTGCACAGAAAAAATTCTCAGATGCTGTTGCTTCATACCGGACAATTGTTGATAAGTATATTGGAACCACGACAACTCTTAGAGAGGTTGCGGTAATAAAAATCATTGATGCTCTAAATAATGAGAGTAAGTATGGCGAAATTATTTCCTGGGCCGATAGAATGATTCGTGAGTTCCCGCAAAGTAAGTATGCAGTAAATGCGTACTACTTTAAAGCGAACGCATTGAATATGCTTAAGCGTTACCGTGAATCCAGAGATGTATTTAAGATTGTTATGGAAAAAGATTCTGTAGGAAATCTTGCAGAGGTCTCACAGTATCAGCGTGCTGAGTGTCTGATGTCTATGCAGGAACCAACAACAGCGATAAAGGAGTACAATGCCTTTATCCAGAAGTATCCCAAAAGCCAGCTTGTAGCAAATGCACTTTTCTCTACTGCCAACTACGAGTATGGTCAGGAAAATTATGAGAAGGCAAAAGGAATATACACCAGAATGCTTGGTGAGTTCCCGAACTTTTCTGCAGTCTGCTGGGTAAAAAATTATCTGGCTTTCTGCTATGATAAAGAGGGGTCCTGGCAAAAAGCTAAGAGGATATATTCAGAAGTTAAAGATGCAGCATGTGATAAGGATTCAAAGACTTTTGCAAAAGAGCAGATTCAGGCTATATACGTAAAACATTAAATTATAAGCTATAACTTTTAAGGAGGCATGAGACATGCTTAATTTCACCCGTTCAAAACAGATTTTCCTTCTAGTGTTCTTTGCGATGGTTGGTTCTTCGCAAGCTTTTAGTGTAGTTCATATTATTTTTAATGACTGGGTGATGTGGCCTATCATGGCATTGTCGGTAATTGCATTTGCAGTCATTCTGGAACGTCTAATGGTTGTCTTTCTTGAAAAAAGAAAGATTAAGCCATCTAAGTTTATGGATGAATTTCTTGCTAAGGTTGGTGAAGATGGCAAAGGAAAAGATGCTGCTGTTGCCTGGGGTGTTGAACTTTGTGAAAAAAAAGGTGGAATTCTTTCCGCGCTTCTTCTTGCTGCATTTCATAAATATAAAGACGGCAAAGAAAAGAATATGCATGCTGGTGAGCTCAAAGAATGGATGACAAAGTCTGTTGAACAGAGAGCGGGTGTTGAGCTTATGG
>JAEUSG010000681.1 GCA_016788315.1 Fibrobacterota bacterium
CAAGTAGAACGACCGCATATGGTCTTTTTCTGATCTTTTCTGTAAGCTGGCCACCCTCTTCGTAGCCTACATATCCCGGAGGAGCGCCAACGAGGCGTGAGACAGCGAACTTTTCCATGTACTCAGACATGTCAAGACGGATAAGTGCATCTTCTGATTGGAAGAGCTGTTCTGCAAGCACTTTGGCGAGTTCCGTCTTGCCTACACCTGTAGGTCCAAGGAAAATGAAGGAGCCGAGGGGACGTTTTGTATCGCGCATACCAGCACGTGATCGTCTTACTGATTTCGCAATTGACTTTATTGCCTTTTCCTGTCCGACAATTCGGCTCTCGAGTGAATTTTCGAGATTGAGCAGCTTTTCTGACTCAGCCTGTTCCAGGCGGGAGAGAGGTATGCCAGTCATCTTTGAGACAACACCTGCAATGGCATTTTCGTCAACTACAAGGCGTTCATTGGATTTTTTCTGGCGCCAGTGATTTCGTGCGTCATTTATTTCAGCCTTAAGCTTTTCCTGCTTGTCGCGAAGGGATGCAGCTTTTTCAAACTCCTGATTCTCAACAGCCTGCTCCTTCTCTTTCACTACAACTTCAAGCGAAAGTTCCATCTCGTGAAGCTCCGGCGGAACAGCAAGCGATGAGAGGCGAAGACGTGCACCAGCTTCATCAAGAACGTCAATTGCTTTATCCGGCAGGAAGCGGTCAGATATGTAGCGCTCGGAAAGGTGGACAGTTGCAGCTATGGCTTCCGGTGTATAGGTCACCTTGTGGTGGTTTTCATATTTCTCTTTCAAGCCGCCGATGATTTGGATTGTTTCATCAACGCTGGGCGGTTGAACAAGAATGGTCTGGAATCGGCGTTCGAGAGCTCCGTCCTTTTCGATGTGTTTTCTGTATTCGTCAAGAGTTGTAGCACCGATACACTGGATTTCTCCACGCGAGAGGGCCGGTTTGAATATGTTTGAAGCATCAAGGCTGCCTTCGCTGCCGCCTGCTCCGACAATGGTATGCAACTCGTCAATAAAAATGATAACAGTTCTGTCTTTATGGAGTTCCTGTAAAAGAGCTTTTAGTCTCTCTTCGAACTGGCCTCGGTATTTTGTGCCTGCTACAATTGTTGCCATGTCAAGTGTGATGACGCGCTTGTTTTCCAATACTTCAGGTATCTGTTTTTTTATGATTTTCTGAGCAAGACCTTCGACGATAGCAGTTTTACCAACACCGGGTTCGCCGATGAGAACCGGATTGTTCTTTTTACGTCTGGAGAGAATCTGAATAACGCGTTCTATTTCTTCTTCACGGCCGATAACCGGATCCAGCTCTTCCTTGCGGGCAAGAGCAGTAAGATCACGACCGAAATGGTCGAGAAATGGTGTCTTGCTTTTAGATGCTTGAGGTCCGCCAACTGGTTCACCGCTTTTCTGGAGTTCTTCGCCGCCTTTGAGGATTCTTTCAATTTCTGATTTGGCTTTATCGTAATCGACATTCATTGCACCGAGAGCATTGGCTGATGAAGAGTCTTTGTCGGACAGAAGTGCCAGAAGGAGGTGTTCGGTACCGATGTATTTGTGGCCCATAGTTCTGGCTTCCTGCGCCGCGGTTTCAAGGACCTTTTTAGCTCTGGGGGTGAAAGGGAGCATTTGGCCTAAGGTCATCATGCCACCGGAAGAGGATACCGATTTCTCGACATTCTTCATCAGTTCCTGCAGGTCTACTGTAAGACTTTGCAGTACAGCAACGGCAACGCCGTCGCCCTCACGTATAAGGCCGAGCAGCAGGTGCTCTGTTCCCACGTAATCATTACCAAGACGCACCGCCTCTTCACGGGCAAGCTGCATCACCTTTTTAACTCTTTCAGTAAACATTCCATTCATGTGTATAGACTCCAGTTCGCTTGATGTTTAAACAGACTGCTAAACGTGTTTAGTATAAAATAATAGTATTGATGTTAAAAATCTTCAATTTATCACAAATAAGATGAATTAAGAACAGGATTGATGAAGAGTGCGTTATGGGATTATATTACTTTGATAATGGATAACAACGTTAAAGAGATAGGTAAATACTCTATTGCAAAGGAGCTTGGTAAGGGTGGAATGGCCACCGTTTATCTGGCTATGCATAAAGACCTTGGACGGGAGGTTGCACTAAAGCTGATGCACCCCCATCTTGCAGCTGATGAAGAATCATGCAGACGGTTTGAACTTGAGGCTAAAGCAGTTGCCAAACTAGAACACACAAACGTAGTTCAAATTTATGATTTCGGTTCGCATAACGGCCTGTTTTACATTGCCATGGAACTGGTGCAGGGAAAAGATGTCGAAAAAATTGTAAAAGCGAACGGTGCGCTGCCAGCCGAAATAGCGGCTATAATGATTTCCGGTATCGCCGGCGGGCTTGCATCCGCTCATAAAAATGGCATTATTCATAGAGATGTCAAACCGGCAAATTTTATTCTTAAATCAGATGGTGTTGTCAAATTGTCCGACTTCGGAATCGTAAAAATAGACGGTTCTGCCTCCATGACAAAATCAGACAGCATAGTTGGTACTCCTTATTACATTGCTCCGGAGCAGATTGACGGAGCGAAGGCATCGCCGGCATCAGACATATATGCGCTGGGTGTGTCTTTATATTTTATGATAACAGGAAAGTATCCTTATAAGAACGACACCCTTCCGCTTGTACTTGCTGCTATTGCTAAAGGCAATTATATGCCTGTGCGAGAAGCGCTTTCTTCTATCCCGGCAGAAATGGCCGCGATTGTCGAAAGAATGATGCAGAAGGACCCTCAGAAACGGTATGCAGATGCGCAGCATATTGTACAGGATTTAAACTCCTTCCTTTATAAGCGTCAGAGATCGGCCGATCCATCAGTTGTAGTTGAGTATATGGCTGATCCTAACGGTTTTTCAAAAAAGCTGCAGGAATCTGGGATTAAAATCAGGTTTGATAGAGCGCGAACATATGCCGGAAAGGGGATGGTTCTTGAAGCATTTCAGGAACTGGAGTCAATTCTTCAGGAAGATCCAGAAAACAATGATGTTAAAGAGGAACTTGAAAAGCTCTCAGATCTGCGTCTAACGAAGACCAGATCTAAAATTGACGGAGCCACAATGGTAATCAACAGACCGGGCAGGGGCAATTCAATTGCAGCCAGAGTACTGTTGATAATCATTGCTGTCGCTTCTCTCGCGGGTATCATTTTCTTTGCATCAGGTTCACCTGAAAAAGGTACTCCCGTTTCTCAGCCCATACCACTGGACTCATCCCTGCATAAAGAGCTGCAAATTCAGAGTTTATCATCTGCTGAAACTCTTTCCAATCCAGCTGAGCGTGCCGGAATGCAGAAGACGGTTAAGTTAACCGCGTCTGAGAAAAAGAGAGTTTCTCCGGAAACTAAAACGGAAAAGAGTGTTGATAATTCTGTTGATAAAAAGGAAAATGTTAAGATAGAACAAAAAGAGGCTGCAGAAACAGAGCCACAGCCGGTATCAGATGTCTGTAAAGGCGAATTATCAGTAGTGTCGGAATTGTGGGGTACGCTTTTTGTTAATGGTGAAAAAAGCGGCAGTGCACCTACAAAACTCCCTTTGGTGCTTAAATGCGGTGATTACTCGATTAGAATAGAGTCACCATCCGGTGCAGTTGCCGAAAAGGTCTTTCAGGTTGCATCCGGTTCAAATGCCAAGGCGAGATTCAGGGAAGCTGACTTTAAATGAAGTATACAGTAATCAGTGTTTTATTATTTGCAGTCCTACTTTGGGGAGACTCACCGAGTCCGGATCAGGATTGTTTTGATTTGTATTCGGACGGAGAATATGGATCCGCTGCCGATTGTCTTAATAAGAAGCTTATAGTCGAAAATATCGCAGATTCAGCAAGACTTGTGAAGATATATGAGAAGCTGGGCGCTGCATTTGTAATGCAGGACAGAAAAGACCTTGCAAAAACAGTATTTAAGAAGTTGCTCATTTTGAATAAAGATGCGGAAATTGACCCTAATAAGTATCTGCCTGAGATTGTCTCTCTCTTCCTTATTACAAAATTTGAACAAAGAACATCTTTGCGTGTTGTGATTCTTGACACCCTTCCTGCCTATTCGGTAAAATGGAATTATATGGCTATTGGAATACCTCAATTTAAGAACGGAGACAGAAAAAAAGCTTACACAGTAATAGCTCTTCAAGCTCTTACTCTTGGGCTCTCAATTTTATCCTATAACAAAGAAAAGTCCTTTTGGAACAACGAATTCGGTTACAGGGAGGAAAATATTTCTGAAGCTGGAACCTGGGACAAGATTCACAGAGCTTCATTTTTGTCATTTACCGCAGTTACATTATACAGTCTTGTTGACGGATTTCTAAAGAAACCGGTTGTAATAAGGCAATAAAGGAAAAACATCAATGGCATTTCTAACAGTCATGCAGTCCGGCAATGAACTTCAGCGCTTCAATATAACGAAGAAACTCGTTACCATCGGACGCTCTAAGGATTGCGACATTGTTTTGTCTGCTCCAGAAATTTCTTCTCTGCACTCAACCATTATTGCGTCGCACGACGGGACTTACCGGATTGTCGATCCGGGAAGTACTAACGGTGTCTATTTAAAGGGAAATAAGATTCAGGAGCATGATTTTTCTGAAGGCGATGTTTTTGCAATAGGCGGCTTTGAGCTGCGCTTCAATGCAGAAGAGTTGTCTGATACGGAAAAGTCAGCTCTGCCGGATGAGGATTACATTGGAAGAAGTCAGGAACTTCTTACAGAACTGAAGAGTACGGGAATTGCAGACATTATTGATGGCAAATCAACAAATGCAAATGCATCAGCACTTAGATCTGTTCTTGATGAATTGGAAAAAGCCCTTTCTGAGGCGCACAAAGCGCATGACAGGCTTACTCCTCTTTTGAGAATGGCAGAACAGTCAAATTCTGCAAAGGGGCTGGATACTGCACTTTCTGCTCTTATAGAAATTGCACTTCAGGCCATAGGCATGGAGCGGGGTGCAGTTCTGCTTCTTGATGAAAACAGAAAACCGGTCATACAATCGGCAATAGGTTTTGATAAGGACGCTGTTTCCGGTGAAAATGCAGTAAGCATGACTGTAGTTGATAAGTCTATATCTTCATCCGAACCGGTAATTCTGTCAAACGTCGATGATTCGGTTGAATTGCGTGATGCAGCCAGCATCGTTGCTCAAAACATCAGAGCAACCGTCTGTATTCCACTACGTAGCAGGACATCCAAATTGATAGGTGCTCTATATATGGACACCAGGCTCTCTGCAATCAGTAAAGCTGAGCTGTCACCTGAATATCTAAAGCTGTTTGCGCTCTTTGCCGCAACAACCGTCCAGACGCGTCAGCTATCACAAAGAGAGAAGGAGCTTGAAGAGTCACTCACAGCAATCCGCGAGCATGAACGGCACGAGAAAGAGCAGCGCTTAATCGATGCTGAGAGAGAAAAAATTGCCGCTGCTGCCAGAAAAGGGCGTCTTGATACAATGCTGGGCAGAAGCACCGTAATTGACAAACTATACGCCTTTATTGATAAAGTTGCACCTACAGATGTTTCTGTACTTATTACAGGAGAAACTGGCACTGGTAAAGGAGTTGCTGCAAGAGCAATCCATGAGCTTTCAAACAGAAAACTTAAACCGTTTGTTACTATCGACTGCGCCAGCATACCAAGCGAGCTGCTTGAATCTGAACTTTTCGGATATGAAAAGGGAGCATTTACCGGAGCTGCCGCTCAGAAGAAAGGGCGGATAGAAACTGCAGAGGAAGGTACTCTTTTTCTTGATGAAATCGGTGATATGTCAATGGGGCTGCAGGCAAAACTACTGCGTTTTCTTCAGGAAAGAAGCTTCGAACGTGTCGGCGGAAATAAAACTATAGTTATGAATGTAAGAGTCATTGCTGCAACAAACAGGGAGCTTAAAGGGGCTGTTGCAAATAAATCATTCAGGGAGGATTTGTATTACCGTCTCTGCGGAGTTCAGCTGCATGTTCCGCCGCTGCGCGAAAGAGGCGATGACGCGTATGTATTGGCTGTAAAATTTCTTGAAGAGATAATCCGGGAAAATAATTTGTTTGTCAAAGGATTCTCGCCTGAGGCAAAGAATGCTATACTAACTTATTCTTGGCAGGGCAATATCAGGCAACTTAAAAATGTCATTAATAGAGCGGCAATTTTATGTCCGGGTGAATATGTAGGTCTTGATGATTTGGGTTTTGAACCTGGGCATGGAGGCAGCGGTATAGCAACATTGAAAGAGGCTAGAGAAGAGGCGGACAAAAAAGTTATTCAGCAGCATCTTCTAATGAACCGCAGAAATCTATCAAAGACAGCAAAAACGCTTGATATTGACAGAGGGACTCTTAGAGAACTTATCAAACGATACGGGATAGATGAAGTTGATGAAGGTTAAAATAATACTGGCAGCTTTACTGCTGCTTTTATTCTCTGGGTGCGGTTATTTGGAGTCTGTTGTCACAGGTGTTGAACCTACACCGTCGTTGCTGTCTGGAGCGCTGTATGACAGTCTGTCTCGCGAATATATTCAAGGTGCGGAGTTAACTCTTGAGGGTATGAGTGTCGTAAAGACACAAAGCGGTGGTGGCGGTGTTTTTATTTTCAGTGATGTCGCTACAGGAAGTAAAATACTACGAATACGGGCTTCAGGGTATGTTGATAAAGTTATGAATATTGATTTGGGGAAAAATGGAAATAAACTTGATTCACTTTTCCTTTTGAGGAACAATGCTCCTCCTAGAATTGAAAGGAATGTATACCCGTTAACCAGAATAAATTCGCCTCTTGCAATAAGATTTCTTTGGTCGTTCTCTGATCCAGATTTGAATACAGTATCATCAATGGAAGCGCATAAGTACCGTTTTTATTTCGGCAAGACCAATCCTCCGCCGTTAATTGATAGCGGTACAATCAGCATGATATCAATCAAGGTGGATTCAACCATTAAAGATAGGGTAGCATATTTTTCGAGCGGGCCGAATTCGTTGTATAAACTCGACGCTGGTACAATGTACTACTATCGGATACTAATGTACGATCTCATTGGAGATTCTTCTGTTTATACAACCGATTCGTTTTATACGCATCGCCCATTTACTAGAAACTGTCCGAATGATATGGCGTTGGTTGAAGTTAATGATAAAGCGTTTTGTATGGATAAAAGAGAGTTCTCAAATTATCGTTACGGAAAGTTTGATACATCTTTTTCTTTACTTGAAGATGCTATACCATTTTCCGATTATAATTCAACACCCGTCTTGCAGATCGACCCCGAAAAAGCCGATTCCGCGTGCATGTACGAAGGTAAGAGACTTTGCAAGGCTTCAGAGTGGAAGACTGCAATGTCTGGCTATGAGGGAAGATTATTCCCATATGGAAGTACCTATGAGTCTGGAAAGTGTAATACAAATCTGCCGTTTAAGTCATACTCTTTTGACATGCTAACGGTTTGGCGTGAC
>JAEUSG010000711.1 GCA_016788315.1 Fibrobacterota bacterium
CTAAACTACTAAGAGTTTTAAGTTTGTCGGGATCGGATATTAGCGAGATGATTTTTTGCGCGATTATTTCATTGCTCTCTTCAGGTTGAATCCAATAGCAGGCATTATCCAATGTTTCGATAAGGGAAGAGTTTCGAAGTGATACCGATGGGGTTCCGCATGCCATTGCTTCAAGAGGTGCAAAGCCAAAACCCTCCATTTTTGAAAGATACAGATGGATTAAACCACCTGTAATAATGGTGCGCATATCTACGTCATTTATGTAGTCTGTAAAATTTATATCGGTTATAAATCTTGAAGTATTTATTGCCGGCAAGACATTTGACTTGAATTCTTTGTTAGTTTTCCCAATTAAACAAAGCTTTAATGGTTGATTGTATCTCTCTTTGATGGAGTTAAAAATATTAACAATCCTTGAAACGTCTTTGTATTTACGAAAACCTCCATGATATACGATATAGGGTGAATCAAGTTTGAATTTAGCCTTGGATGTGTTAATGTTGTTTAGATTAGGCTGATAAGAAATAAATGAATTATCTAGAGCCAAGTGGACTCTTTTTGTAATAACTCTCTTATTCGGGAATGTTCTTTTAATCTCGTTTTCAGTAAAGTCAGAGTCACATATAATGCAATCGGCGTTCTTGATATTGTTTTGCATTCCTATGTACCATTTGAGCCGTCCCAAAGTCTTATATGCAGCAGGAAAGTGCTTAATCAAAAGATCGTGTACTGTTACGCAGTATTTAATTCCATCGAGCTTGAAAAACGGTAGTCCTGCGTTACATGGTGCATGATATATGTTTGGCTTAATCCTTTTAAGCAGCGCCGGCAAAGAGTAGTTTTCCCAGACCCAATCCAGTTTTGATGATGTCGGACTCAGATAATGTTTTTTTATGCTGGGTTGGTCGTCTATCTCTTTGATTCTACGGGCGTTTTTATAAAAAATAGCATGAAATTCTACGTCTTTCTTTAATAGATCTAATAACAGCAGGGTAGTTCTTGTTATTCCTTCCTGGTATATTTGAGTATGTCTACAATCTATCGCTATTCTCATGGTGAATAAATATTCTAATTCAGGTTCGAGTTAAATCATTTATCTGCAATAATTAAAATTCGCTGTTTATTTAAAATTGTACCTTCATTATTTTTTACAAAAGATACGCTAGGTTTCCAAAGCAAGAAGAGAGATTCTAGCAGAAGCATTAACTGTAATTTCTTGCCATGTGTTTTTTTTGAAAAAGCGAATGATGAGCTTTCAGAGAAATAGTCCAATCCTTGTTTTTCTGATTCATACACTTTTGCTCGTATATTTTCAAATTCGCCTTTTTTAAAACTGTCATACATACGTCTTAGTGCGAAGTAACCTTTCCATTCATCCTTATATTCACAGGAAATAATTTCAACTTTATTAAATTCTTTGAACATTTCTTTGATTTCATCTACGGTGTTAAAATGAAATATTCCATGTGATTCAATGTTTGGAAAATTGACTATTAGTCGACCATTAGGCAGTAGTGCTTTATATGTGTTTTTTACAAAACCTGCGGGATTAGTAAGGTGTTCAATTACATCGGACGAGTAAACGAGGTCATATTCAGCAGCAATAGAAAGGTTTGTGTTCGAGAAATCTGTATTTGTGAATGATAGCTTATCTGCATCATCTTTGTAATAAGTGTTTAAAAAATCTATCAGTTCTGTGCTGATATCTATTCCAGTAATTTTAGCTTTTGAATTATTTTTTGCATATCTAAAAAGAAATGCACCAAGCCCGCAGCCAACTTCTAATACATTCATGTATTCACGAATTAAATAGGGTCGAATAAGCTCATATGCATAGAAGGCTACACTTGGGCCAACAAAAGGTCGCTTCATTTGGACTCCTGGTATAATAAAAACGATATGTAAAACTTTTTCAGTGGTTGTGTCCTTTATTAAGTCCTATATTTTACTTATGAAAGATACAAAATCAGTCATGATAAATGCTGTAGGAGTTAAAGATGCCTTTGCAGGGATAGGAAATTGCGTTCTGTATCTGTTCAACGAAGTAGCATTGGCTTCACCAAATCTTAAGTTTAAAGTCTTTGTGGCTGATCGTATGAAAGATCGTTACAAATATACGGCACAAAATATCGAGGTGGTCCCTGTTCGCCTGCCTTACAACTCTTTGTTTGCAAGAATAATTTGGGATCAGTTCGTATGTCCATTTTACGCTTTCCGGTCAAATTTGCTTATCTCAATGATGAATGCAGCCTGCGTGTTATCGCCTGTTAGGCAGATAACGTTTATATATGATTTGGCGGATGTTCATATGCCAGAAAGATTTTCTAAACTTAAGATACTTTATCTTAGGATGTTTCGTTTTTTTACTATGAGGCGCTCCGTATGTGTCGTAACAATTTCTGAGGCAACAAAGGGAGATCTGGTTTCTTTATATGAAAATTTCAGCAGCTTATTTAAAGTTATACCTTTGGGTTATAAGAAAATGTCTTCGGACCAAAGAACGATTGATGTATTAAAAAAATGTAATCTTTCCGATTATCTACTCTTTGTGTCAACAATTGAGCCTGGAAAGAATTTACCAAGACTAATCAAGGCTTTCAAAATCTTTTCTAAAAACCATAGCTCATTTAAACTTGTTATAGTTGGAGCGAAGGGATGGGGTTATAGTGAGGTGGAATGTACAATAAAGAATGAAGGATTAGAAGATAGCGTACTTTGTTTAGGTTATGTCTCAGAAGAGGAATTGCACACACTATATGCTAGCGCTAGTGGCTTTGTTTTTCCAAGTCTTTATGAGGGATTTGGACTACCTGTACTTGAAGCTATGCAATATTTTGTGCCCATACTAACATCAAATGTCTCTTCTTTGCCAGAAGTAGGAGGTAAAGGTGTTGTTTATTGCGAACCAAAGAATTTAGATGACATATATACAAACATTGAAAAGCTAATAACGAAACAGAAGAAAGATTACGAACCGTTTTACCGAGAACAATTGGAAAAGTTTACATGGTACAATGGTGGGTGTGCACTCCAAAGAATAATTTTTGACAACTTGAATAAGGTATCGTTGTGATGGACGTTTTACTCGATGTAATGTCTGTTAAACCAAGACCAGATTTTACTCTACTATTGAAATTTGAGAATAGTGAAACGCGTATCTTTGACATGAGACCATTGTTAGATAAAAAACCATTTACAAACCTCAAAGATACCAGACTTTTTTTACAGGCACATGTCGAAAATGGTACGGTTGTATGGCCTGGGAATTTGGATATTGCTCCAGAGACACTTTTTGACCATTCTGTTCCGGTTACGGCAGACCAGCAAGCCAATGGCTGGCGCTGACGATTAAGTGGTACTTTCGAAAAGTCGGAAGTTTATTTATAAACACATCTCTTGCATCGAATACAACACTATCGGTGGAATGTATTTTCGCAAAGAATGAATTATTCCAGTTTTGGGATTTAGAATTATTATAAAAAAAATTATAATAAATTAATTTATAATGATTTAATGAGCGTCATACCCAGTCTGATTGGCAGGAATCATTTTCGAACTGCATCATTTCTATGCTAATGTCAAAATCTTAATTCCTTAGAATTCAACAACTTCTAGAAATCGTACTTTGGAAAAGTCGGAGCAGATCACCAATAGGATGATAATTTCTTGCGCTTAAAGCAGTCATAAATCTATCTTATTGCCCGTTGATTGGATTGAGAAATCATTGCCCGATAGCTCAGTTGGTAGAGCACTTGGCTGTTAACCAGGCTGTCGTAGGTTCGAGTCCTACTCGGGCAGTAAATATATAGACCCCTCTCTCAGGTAATCTGGAAGAGGGGTTTTGTTTTATACCGTGACCGATTTTGCGAGATTCCGCGGTTTATCTATTTCACATTTTCTAAACCGGGCAATGTGGTAGGCAAGCAGCTGGAGCGGTATGGCAAAAAGCATAGATGAGAGCTCCTGCGTCGAATCAGGGACTCTTATTACATAGTCCGCTTTTTTGTGGATCTCTTTATCGCTCTCTTCGGCTATTGCTATTACAATTCCTTTACGTGCTTTAACCTCTTCGATATTTCCAATGATTTTTTCGTAGCCATCATCCCGTTTTACGGCAAAGACAACAGGCATCTTTTTGTCAATAAGGGCTATAGGGCCATGCTTCATTTCGGCTGCCGGCATGCCTTCGGCGTGGATGTAGGAGATCTCTTTAAGTTTGAGAGCGCCCTCTAAAGATGTAGCGTAATGGATGCCGCGGCCTAGGTACATGAAGTTGGTTGCGTTTTTGAATTTGGATGCGATAGCTATGATTTTCTTTTCGTTCTTAAGGGCCGCTTCTGCAAGTGCAGGAAGGCTTGTAAGCCTTTTCATTTCCGCTTCAGCTTCTGCCGGCTTAAGTGAACCGCGCATGCGACCAAGCCATAGGGAGAAGAGGAAGAGTGAGAGCAGTTGTCCGGTATATGCTTTGGTGCTGGCAACGCCGACTTCGGGACCTACGTGAATGTAAAGGCCGCCAGAGTTAACTTCGCGTGCAATGGTGCTGCCTACTACATTGACTACCCCGATAGAATGTGCTCCATCTGAATTTGCTTTGCGCAGAGCAGCAAGGGTATCGGCAGTTTCGCCGGATTGTGAAATTGCTATTACAAGATCCCGTGAAGAGAGTTTTTCTGCTTTGCATAGAAATTCCGATGCGTAGACAACTTCGGTTTTAAGCCCCGCAGTTTTCTCGAGGAAATATTCTCCGGCGAGGCCGGCATTAAAAGAGGTGCCGCATGCTAGAATTATTGCACGGTCAAGATTTTTAAGGTCCAACGGAGTGATTCTTATCCCGCCGAATTTAGGGATTTTATTTTTGAAGTCGAACTTTCCGGCGATAATGGTGCGCATGGTTTCCGGTTGTTCGTGGATCTCTTTAAGCATGTAGTGCTCAAAGCCCTGCTTTTCTATTGCAGCAACACTCCAGTTGATTGTTTTAACAATATGCGAATGAGGAGCATCGTCGTGGTCGGTTATACGGTATCCTTTATCGGTAAGAACACAGATTTCACCATCTTCAAGATAGTCAGCTTTTTTAGTGTATTCGGTAATAGCGGCGATATCGGAAGCGAGAATGTATTCACCTTTGCCAATTATTCCAAGTATGAGTGGGCTGCCTTTACGAGCGGCAACTATCTTCTTTTCCCCAGCGCGTATAACGGCGATGCCGTATGTGCCGTGGAGCTGTTTAAGAGCGGCGGCAACAGCCTTTTCAAGATTACCTTCATAGAGGTGTTCAATAAGGTGAGGGATTACTTCAGTATCAGTTTCACTCGTGAATTTATGTCCTTCAGAAATCAGGTATTTACGCAGTGCCTGATGGTTTTCGATGATGCCGTTATGAACAACAGCAATTTTACCATCGCATGAAAGATGTGGGTGGGCATTGGCTTTGGTTGGTTTTCCGTGTGTTGCCCAGCGTGTGTGACCGATTGAGACAGTTCCGCACGCATTCTTTTTTGAGGTTTCCTTTTTGAGAGTTGAGACGGCTCCAACACATTTTAAGGTTTCTAATGAGCCATTAATTGATACTGCAATACCTGCGGAATCGTAGCCTCTGTAGTCAATGCGGCTGATTCCTTTGATTAATGTAGAGTATGCGTCGCGTTTTCCAATGTATCCTACTATACCGCACATGTCAACCTTTCAGAAAGCGGATTTTACGGCCTTCAGTTGAAATAAGTCCTTTTTCTTTCAGGCTGGATAGCACCCGGGAAATGGTTTCCGGATTGGTGCCAAGAGCTGAAGCAATCTCTTTTTTACTGATTGGCATGATATATTCACCGCCTTTTTCTTCCAGGCTGTGAATGTACTTGACGAAACGCTCTTCGACTGTAAGACTTGTCAAATCTACAATCTGTTGAGCCAGATAGCGCAGTTTTTTCATGAGATTGGATATGAAATCTGAACGGAAATCAGCGTCTTCAAGGAGGCAGAGAAACTGCATTTTGGGCAGCAGGTAAACTGTAGAGCGGGTGAGTGCAACAGCTGTAACCGGATAGGTGTCAAATTCGAACAGGATGACCTCTGCAAACATTTCACCTGCGCCAATCAGTTTGATTACCGTCTCTTTGCCACCTTTTGTATGGCGGACAAGTTGAATACTGCCGCTGCCGCAAAGGTATACAGCAAACCCTTTTTCCCCTTCGTTAAAAAGAACCCCGCCTTTTTTTACAGTTTTGGGGATTAGTATTTCGGAGAGTAGTTTGCGGCTTCTTGGGGTGACCCCTTTAAAAAAATCTGTCTGTTTTAATAAATCACTTGGTAACATATGTTTTCTAATATCGATTAACACTTGATATAGATCAAGGATATTCGGGAAAAAAGGGGCTATATTTTTCATGAACAACAAGGAGAATTATAATGAAACGAAAAATCATAAGAATCGATCAGGACAAATGTACTGGCTGCGGATTGTGTATTCCTAATTGTCCTGAGGGTGCAATTCAGATGATAGATAATAAGGCGCGGCTGATTTCAGATCTTTTCTGTGACGGGCTTGGAGCCTGTCTTGGCCATTGCCCTGAAGGAGCGATAACAACAGAGGAGCGAGAGGCGGAAGCATACGATGAACGGCTTGTTATGAAGAACATTGTAGCTCAGGGTGCTAATACAATCAAAGCTCACCTTAAGCATCTTAAAGATCATGGTGAGGATGGCTTCTTGAAAATCGCGCTTGAGGTTTTAAAAGAGCAGGGAATAGATAATCCACTTGAAACTGAAACTAAAGGAGATAATATGCATGATCATGGACATGCCGGATGTCCCGGCTCAAGAACACTTGATTTTTCTAAAGAGACAAAGACTGCCGCAGCTGATGAAAGCGGGAGCAGACCTTCCCAATTACGTCAATGGCCTGTTCAGCTCCATTTAGTTTCACCGATGGCACCATATTTCAGAGGGGCTGATGTATTGTTAGCTGCCGACTGTACCGCTTTTGCAATGGGAGAATTTCACAAGGATTTTCTCAAAGGCAAGGCACTTGCAATTGCATGTCCTAAACTTGATGAAGGACAGGAAATTTATCAGGAAAAACTTACTGCAATGATCGATGAGGCGAAAATTAACACACTTACAGTTCTTGTAATGGAAGTTCCATGCTGCGGTGGTCTTGTCCGTCTTGCAAAAAAGGCAGTTGAATCGGCAAAACGCAAGGTTCCAGTAAAGGCTATTGTCGTCAGTCTTCAGGGCGAGATAAAGAGTGAGGATTGGGTCTAAGAGTTGGTCTCGCTATCCCGGTGGTCGAGTGTTTTGACAAAGCGGCAGCTTTGGCGAAATGTATCGAGACCACCGGTGTTTAAAAACTAAGTGAAGCTGAGGCGTAGAGCCTTGTTGAGTATTTCTCAGGTCTGCCCCACATTATGGCTGCTGTAAGAACGTGGCCCAGTTTAGGGTAGATCAGTCTCGCTCCCAGACCTGCACTGTTAAACAGGTCGTCTGAACCAAGTTCTGTAAATGGCACATTCTTTATTACTCCCGCAACTTCATTGGGAAGCACACGCCCAAAATAAGCAACGTTATTCGAGAAAACGAATAGATCTCCCTGGTATGAAAGCTTCTTTATATGACGCATAAGCAAAGGAGAGAGGTTAAGCTCCGGTGCCATAGCCTCCATGTCCACCCTGAAGAGTCTGAAACGATATTCGAAATTCGCAAAGACAATGTTAGTACCGCCGATGCCCGAAAAACCCATAAAGTAAACAGACTCATCGTGGAAAAGTAATCTGTGTGACAGATTGATGTTGTCAAATTTATCTCTTACGATAGCTTTAAGGTGAAGAGCGGCAACCTGTCTGTCGAACGGATTTGCATATGCTTTGAACGAAGCTGTAAGCTGATTAAATTTATATGTTGAATCTTCTCCTCGTCTGCTTATAAAATATTGCCGTCCTTCAATGTATGTTTGGGTGCCTTTAGTAGTGTATAGAGAGTTGTCTCTTAAGTCAAGATTAAAGGCAATTGCCCAGGACAGTGCCTCTTCTGTTTTTGGATAGATTGTGGTTGACTGATCAGCAATTTTCTCAGGTTCCATTGTAAGCACAGCATTTCTGCCGCTTTCCCAGTTGTGTCTGATTTTCCACGTTCGTGCAATTTCATCTGTTCCTGAAAACCTTGCAGACAGGCGTGGGGTGAAATAATTGTCGATATAGAGTGTTCCTGTTGCAGATTTCGAATAGTATCTGGAATTGATATATGGTGCCGAACGGGCTGTTGCAACAATTCCGGTCGTCATTGTTCTGAATGGCAGGCCATACTCTCTCCAATGCAGTGTTGCTCCGTACATGAAGGGCAGAGAAACGACAAGAGAGAGAGCCTGCGGTCTGCCGCATACATCACGTATTTCGACTGCCGGTGAAATGCTGCCCCACAATTGCGTTTCGCCGAACATTGAAAGACCGGCGGAAGCGCCGTCAAACCCCGGCTGATACTTTCGCCGTTCGTTGAAGAAAAAGCTTAATGTTTTTCCGCCCATACCGTCAGGAGTGGTTCTTGCAACTACTGTGTCAAATGCTCCCGTTCTAAGGAGTGCCGATTGAATAGCTGCCAATGATGATGAGTCTATCGAAACAGAGGTATCGGTTCTGATAAATCGGTTCAGTGAGCTTTTTTTTATGTTATTCAACCCGAAAAATTTAACTGAACTGTATGTTTCACCGAATATTAACGATATACAGCACAGAGAGAGCAAAATTGCATAGATCGCAGCAGTCTTAAAAATCATATACAACGAAGATAAAATTTGCATCAGATCAAGTAAAAGCGGTATCTTTTTCGGCTTTTCAAAAAGGACATAAGACTGATATGTACAACAGAATAGTTACCCATAACGATTTTGACGGTATTGTCTCAGCAGCATTATGCTCGGCGATACATGAGATCGAGGATGTTGAATTCACAGGCCCCAACCATGTTCAGAATAGAGGTTATTCAGTATTGAGCACAGATATAGTCTGTGATCTGCCTTATCCGGGTGAATGCGGTCTCTGGTTTGACCATCATGCCGGAAACCTTGACGAAATAATAAGAATCGGCAAAGATCCCTCTTCGCTTCCAGGTGCAGTGAAGCCGCTGCCCTCATGCGCACGGGTTGTTTATGAATACTACAAAGATGAGTATGAACTGCCCGACTTTTATGAGGATACAGTAACGGAAACAGACCGCATTGATAGCTTCGGATATGTTGATGTCGCAGACTGGAGGCTTGAGAGAGCGGCAAGAGTTGTTAATGATTCACTTAAGAATCGATTCGTTGATGGCCGCGAGGAGGATGAATATCTCCGTTCACTAGTTTTCAGGATTGCAGAAGAGCCACTCTCGGCAATAGCGCAGCACGATGATGTAAAAGGCTATTATCAGAACTACTGCAAAGATGAACTGAAGATGATTGAGATAATCAAAACAGCCACTTTTTTTCACCCATCCGATGTCAACAGAGAGCTTGCTTTTATAGATCTGACCGGCTTCACTAAAAGGGTCTCTCTCGTTCGAAATCTAGCTCAGATTATATATCCGGAAATTCTTGGCATATTTATGATTCAGTGCATTTACGATAGGGGTGTAAAAACCAACGGCTTCACAATTTCCGGCTCAATGACCATAAAAAAGAGCCCCCGCGAAAAAGATATCGGTGATATTATGCGCATACTGAACATTGGAGATGGCCATAAAGGGGCGGGGTCAGGACAAATCCATTGTTCAACCAAAAATGAGCTGGATGCCAGAAAGAGGCAGACAGTAGAGCGTGTGATAGAAATTTGGCAGTCTCAATGATTCATTTTTTGTATATTGATACCTATGAATAAAATCATACTCTTAACGGTTGCAGCACTTCTATTAGCCGGTTGTGCAGCAAACAAACCGGTTGTGCGTCAAGGCGATGTGCTTGTTCCTGAAATCGATATCGTTTCGGTTAAGGAAAACTCAGATGAGGCTTTAAGAGCCGCTCAGCAGGCGAGACTAGATGTTGAGGTGCTGAATGCCCGTGTTACCGAGATGAACAATCAGGTGCTCGGGTTTTCTGAAGAGATGGCCTCTGTAAGCACAGCGAAGCTTGAAGAACTCGAAAACAGACTCACAGTTTTAACAGAAGAAATTAAACACATTTACGGCGAATTGGATTCTTTACGTCTCAAAGCGCGTGTACCACCACGAAAAGAGCAGCCTGCAGTATTTGATGCAGGAGTATTCGGTCCGGGTGGCGATTCCACTCTTAAACTTTCCGGAGAGGATCGCAAATACAGACAGGGTCAGTCATTTTTTAATGCTGCTCAATATGTAAATGCAGTAGTCGCATTCAAAGAGGTTCTGAAAGCCGCTTCTCAGGGCAAAAATGCATCTAATGCGCAGTACTGGATTGGCGAAAGCTATTTCCGCCTCGGACAGTACGCCTATGCCATTGCCAATTACAAAAAGGTTTTTGCTTTTGCCAATTCTGAAAAGGCTGATGACGCTCAAATAAGAATTTCAGCCTGTTATCAGAAACTCGGCGATAATGAACAGGCAGTAGTTGAGTATAAAAACCTTCTGCGCCTCTATCCTCAAAGCGACTATGCTGAAGAGGCAAGACGTACCATTTCACAACTGGAGAAACAGCCCTGAGATTACTTTTAACAGCCATAATTGCGTCAATTCTGATTCTCTCCTCATGCAGCCCGCGTACCGTCGCAGTTGAGCCGACAGTCACAGAACGATTGACCGCCGCTAAAGAACGTTTCAACAATAAACGATATTA
This sequence comes from Fibrobacterota bacterium, assembly GCA_016788315.1. GTDB lineage: Bacteria > Fibrobacterota > OXYB2-FULL-49-7 > OXYB2-FULL-49-7 > JAEUSG01 > JAEUSG01. The sequence continues at coordinate 10,772 of JAEUSG010000711.1, forward strand.
CGACGCCAGACAGGCATTCGAATCTCTCCGCTTCGATTATCCGGGCGATGAGGTGATGGGTGAGGTTCAGTATTATATCGGTCTCTGCCATTATCATATGAAAGACTACATGATGGCAGAACATGAGATACGTTATTTTCAAAGGGACTTCGGCGAAACACACGAATTATATGACGATGCGGCATATTGGCTCTGCAAAAGTATGTTCATGCAGGCTCTTCCTGCTAAACTGGATCAGACAATTACTCTGAAAGCAGTTGATGAATGTACCATTTTTCTGGAACAGCTTAAAAACAGCGAATATGCAGGTGAAGTTGTTAATATCAGGAAAGATTGTCTTGAAAGACTTGCTGAAAAGGAGTTTCTGGCTGGCAGACAATATCGGCGCATGGGATATGCATCTTCAGCAATCCATTATTTCCGTACGATTGAACAGGAATATCCGACCAGCAGGTGGGTAGCAGCTGTCCGTTTTGAGTGGGCATACTCCCTTTATGATCAAAAAAATTATTCTGATGCTCTCGCAATGGCTGATTCATGCAGCAGTGTCCTTAAGTCTATTGAAGAGAGCAGCTCAGCAGCATTTGTACGCACTAAGCCCTACTCCGTTCCGTATAAACTTGTGCACCTTTTCGGTCTGGTACCTTACGAGAAAAGGTCTGAATTGGGTATATATGTTGACGACTTGAAGAAAAATGTAGCCAATCTCGTTAAAAAGATCAAAAAAAAACAGGCGAAAGCCTAAACACGAGTTCTGCTAATGGCTGATAGACGGGTCGGAATATTCGGCGGTGTCTTTAATCCTGTTCATAATGGTCATGTTGCAATAGTATCCCACGCAATTCATGAACTGAACCTCTCAAAACTCTACGTAGTACCATGTTCAGACCCGCCACATAAGCCCATACCCTCTGTATCTGCGTTAGAGCGTTTTAGAATGACCGACATGGCTTTCGGCGACACAGAGGACGTAATTGTCAGTCAAATTGAAATAAAGCGTCCAGGGCGTTCATATACCATTGATACTATTCGTGAGATTCAGGCATTGGAACCGGATGCCAGACCTGTGTTGATAATAGGTGCAGATAACATTGATGAAATTCAGAAATGGAAAGAGCCGGACGCAATTTACCATGAATCAGACATTGCAGCATTTACAAGACCGGGTCATATACTGCATGACAAGCGAATAATTTTAGTTGAAATGGAGCCATATCCAATTTCATCAACAGAAATACGCGAAAAATTGCAGGCAGGAACGCCTGTAGATAAGCTTATTCCTTCATCTGTACTTGATTATATCAAACTGCAGAAACTCTATATTTAAAAAGATAGCACCTCATGTTGACACACTTGACTAAATTATCTAAGATTAATCAAGTCTGATGTTTTGTGTGTCTTAACTCAGAAGGGGCGTTCCTATGAAGAAAAAAACTCTACTCTCACTAGCCTTGGTTATAGTTCTCTTTAGCTGTAGCGGTCATACCCCTTCAGTAGGACTTTGGGGTCCTGTGCCATTTTCACAGTTTCAGAATGCTGAAATAGGTAAGCCCATTAATATTCCGTTTTTTTCAATGTTGATGATTAAAGAAGAGGGAAGAACGACAGATTTCCATAGTGATTCTATTACTGTCTCGGTTTTAGTTCCTCAAGGTTGGATAGTTCAGGATGTCAGTTTATTAATTTTAAACGAGAATTTAGACAAATATTTCAACGCCTTGGAAAAGAAGATGGATGGTTTCGCAATTTACGAAAAACTTATAAGCGAGAAACCTGAAATGGAAAGGGGCAGATTTACAGACAGCTTATTTAGTGCCCTCATGCCAAATCTTCTGCCCCCTCTTAACAAGTGTAAAAGAAATAATCATTACGACAACTATCTGACAAGTATCCTAGACACAGGTCGCACAGGACGGCAATTCCAGACATTCAGCATTGACTTACCTATAAACCTGCCACGAACAAAAAACAGCAGTGATATCAGCATTGTTGGTAACATCAAACTTATACCCACAACTTTAGGACGGCATAATGTGGGTTATTTTATGAGTCTGGATGATTTCAGTACCTGGGAAGCGGCACAGGATACAAGTAAAAAGCTAGACACAGTGCTGACATGTTTTGTCGATTTTGATTCAGTCTTCGTTAGCGGAAACGCCGTTTCTATCATGGCACCAGATGCTAACAGCTCTTTCTTTATATCATCCAGTCCTAACCCTATGAGTTCACAAAATGGCGTTGTGTCGTTTTTAATGCAGGGAAAAGAGGCTAAACTCGCCCTTTATGATATTAACGGACGGCCTATCTTTAAAGAGGATATCAGCGATGGCGGATTAGGTATAAGAAAATATCTTATATCGCAATTTGTAAAAAGACCGCTTGTTGCTGGGCAGTATATTTTGAATCTCGAAATGAATGGGAAGAAATTGAGCAGACCGATAACTGTGATAAGATAGTATTTGGTGTGAAACGACTCCTTCATAAGGGTGTTAACCCTATGATATAAATAGAAAAGCCCTCTGTTGCCAGAGGGCTTTCTTATTTGGTAGCGGGGACAGGATTTGAACCTATGACCTTCGGGTTATGAGCTATAATTTTAAAAAATCATAACACGATACGCTACATTGCTTTAGAAAGGTCTGCATCTGGCTTGGTGTCCATCTGCTGACTATGATCGTCTACCAGCTTCTGAAGTGCACCATTCTTAAAACTCAGGTAGCGCATAAAACATGATAAAGTTTTATGACCGCTTGCCTGCATAATCAGAAGGTGCCCATGGCCGGCATTATACCAATTCGTAAGACAAGTGTGCCGAAGGTCGTGGAATCTCAAACCCTTGAGTTCTGCTTTCTCACAGGCAGACCTC
>JAEUSG010000727.1 GCA_016788315.1 Fibrobacterota bacterium
AGAACAGCGACTCGAATATGGTTGCGTTATCTTGCATCTTATTCTCCTTCTTAGATGACATTGCAGATTATCTGCATTTTGGCCCTTTCTAGAAGCGACTTTCTTTGTTAATGAGAATAAGTATTGCTAAACTATTCTTAAAATAGTGCTTATTCGACGCGCTTATCAAGTGCATTAGTCGACTAAAGTATCATATTTCTCCTATGACATAGCCCATTTTAATTTCTGAATAGGATAAGATTAAAACGAATCCGGTTATGTATTTCTGAGTGAATGAATAATTGCAGGGGTATTATTCGTATCCTTTGCAATCGAGTTCGTATTCTACCATTCAAAATCGCTATCATCCAAAACCCTTCTCAGAAACTTCACAAACTTTGGCTTTTTGAAATACCCCCGATTATCCGAATCGAGCAGGTTGTATCTGCGTAAAAACCGTATTTTCTCTGAAAGATAGTCCTTTGAAACATCGATCTGTTCCGACAAATCAACCCCTTTGATTCGATTATGAACCATGAAGGTCTTTATCAATTCTTTTGTAGTATTTCGTTCTTTTTCTTCCTCGTTGTGGATTTGAGCCAGTATTTTAGTTTTGATTTCCTGATATTCTTCTTCTGATAATATATTCAACTGCTTTTGAACCTCTGCATATTTGTCCAGCGAACAGTTTTGGTGAGAATAAATCTTTTCAAGAAATTCTACAATTGTATGTACGCAACCTTCCGTAACCACGATATTTTCAAAAGTCTCATCCGTAGAACATCGTAATGCCGCATAGGCCACCGATAAACGGGCTATTTTCAATCGTAGATCCGCAGGGTTGCAGAGTGGGATATTGATGGCCGCCCCGAATTTGTCAGCAAGATGATTACTGGCATCCAAAATAGCTTGAGTCACTTTTGAATCAATAAGTATTTGATGGGGCTTTCTTGTCCAAGTCCAAAAAACGCTGGTTCGTATTACATCACAGTCGATTTTTTGCTCTTTTCTTTCTATACCTTCAAACAATCGATTGATAAGGTCTTTTTTAATGTCCGAGGCTGAAAGGAAAATGGCAAAATCAAAGCGTCGTATGTCAGGTGCTTCGAATAAGTCCCGTAATGATTCGCATCCATACATCCATTCATCAATAATCCGATTGTCTCGCGGATTAGCAAGGAAGATTGTTCGAGTCCGGCACTCTGCCTCCCCGTTGGCTATGCGATCTACTTTAATAACTCCTTCGCTTCGACCCTGGCTCATTTGACGAAGATCTAGTTTATCTATGACCCCTGCTTCGTCGATTCCTAAAAGCTTTCTGGAATTCAAGGGAAGAAGTCCCCATTTAATCGACCAGCCGTTGGTGTCTTGAACGAGTGAGTAACTGATTCCTGTCCTGCTTGAACTAAGACCGCTTACAAGGTCTCCAACTCCAACAAAATCGGCCAGCTTATTAAACATATGCGTCTTTGCTTGCCCGCTGTCACCGACCACCACGAGTTCCAGATAACCTCGATGGACATATTCCTTATTAAAATAAAAGGAAAGACAAGAGTGATAAACCAACAGCATCCCGAATAGAACTGGATCACGCTCATACACTTTGGTAACATTAAGGCCTATATCCTTGAAATATTCTGCGAGAGAATCAAACGATTCGGGATATGGAAATGAAAGTTCATTTGTAACTGTTTTTTGTACAATCCTCATATGTTCTTTTGCTTTTTCCGATATTTGGAATTCTTGAAAGTCATCATTAAGGGGTACAAGCTTGTTTATGAGTAGTGTAATAGCCTGCGTCCTTGGATGTGTTTTGACATAGCCGATAGCGTTGTAATATGTGGAGGTGGCAGCATTAAACCCAACATAAAACAGTTTTTTCTCTTTGTATTCCCGTCGATTTTCATCCATTAGTTTTATTTCTTTTGTATCGGGATCCTCGACGGGACGGAATCGAATTACCTTTGGTATCGCAAACAATTCCTGCAAGGTTACCTTTTCCTGAATGTCTATTTTAATCTTCCTTTGTATGGCGCACGTTTTTGAGCGCAGCATTCCGATAATCATCAAATCTGTTGCTTGACAGGAATTAATAAATTCACGCGAATCGTGATCGAGAGAGAACACCTCTGTGCCTTCGTTCATCTTCAAATGACAGGCTTCTACTTTGCAGTCGTAATAATAGTTACAGGTTGCCCGATACTTTTTAGTGGCGTGAAATGCATTCGAATTCATTCCAACGATAATGATTTGAACGCTTACAAGTTTTGAATCATATTTAGGGTCTTCAATGTCCAGCAAGTGTCCAAGCTCTATTGGCTTTTCATCCGGTTCGGCACTTTTTAGTAGTGCGTTAAATTCATCGACTGAATGACCTTTATTGAAGAAATCAGAAAGATCCATTCCTTCTTCCGGCAGGCGAATAATATTTGATCCTTTAAGAAGAGCCTGAATTCGTTTGGCTCCTTCACGGCCAGGTTCGTCATTATCAAAGCAAATAAAGATATTCTTGCCGACTAATCGCTTCTTCCAGTCCTGTTTAAAAGCGGAAACACCTAAAACGCCGATTGCAGGCAATCCTCTTTCAATTGCCATACAGGTGTCCGTTATTCCCTCTGTAATTATCAAGTCATTTTGTGATTCGATTATTTCCTCATTTACAAATTGGTCAAGAACAATCAATTCATTTGTCCTAAGATGCTTGTATTTTCCTTGTTCATAATGTTTGTCGGGAGTTGCACCTGCTATCCGTCTGGCTGTAAGGAACCACGGTTTTCCATCTCTCCATAGCGGAAAAACAGTCCTGAAGGCGAAATAGTCCACGATCCCTTCTTTTGTGCGAACGCCTAGACCTGAAACAATCGCATCTTTTACTGAAACCTTCATGCTTTTAAAATGTTCGGTAAGCAGGCTTGAGTCTCCGGCGAGACCTATTTTGAACCGTACAATAGTTTCTTTCGAAAGCCCCGTTTCTTGCATAAGTGCTTGAAGATAGCCAGCGTTCTCGGGCTTGAATATATTTTGATGATAAAAATCGACTGCGATGGACAAAATACTCTGGATAGATGTTTTTGATGTTCCATTGAATGAAGCTTTAAGACCTACCTCTGCAGCTAGTTTATCTATCGTTGCTTTAAAATCAAGCTTCTCTATTTTGCTTACGAATGAAATTAGGTCTCCTTTTTCACCACACCCGAAGCAATAGAATGAACGGTCCTCATAGATTGTTAAGCTTGGATTATTATCCTTGTGAAAAGGACACAGGCATTGCTTGCCGTTGAACTGAAGCTGATAATGAGTTTCAAGATATCCTTGTAATGATAGACGCTTTTTAATTTCTGATATAAGTTCTTTCACTAATACTTTATATCGATGATTATTAGAAAATCAGAAAACGTTTTACAAGTACCTTGGGGTATTTTCAATGAGAGGGGGTATACTATTTAGAAAGTGATTGAATAAAAGAATATTATTTGCTCTTATAATACCCCCCTCAGAGAGAAGTAGAACAAGGTACCTAAGTTTGAGCATTTTTAAATATCCATATATCCTTTTGATATTTAATAAGATACACCATTGAACAGTAATAACAAGTTTCTCTACCCCAAGGTTATTACCGATAAGCTTTTCTTAGATAAATTTGGAGCAACTTTATCCTTAAAGAAAATTTGATAAAGAACTCAAATGATACCTTGGGATCTATCTCTGAAAGTCTAGTTCTTTTCGTTATAATTTATGGTAAAGAGGATATATGCTGCTAAATTTATTTCCAGAATATTGGGAAGACAAAAACATAAAATGGAATAAGAAATATCAGCTTATTCAGGATGAACACAGTCTTGAATCGCTCCTTTTGAAACTGAATAGTTCGAGCAGAATATCACTCGATTTGGAAACTACGGGTCTGAATCCTTTTCAAGATAACATCGTCGGTATTTCTATTTCTGATGGTTCAGACAAAGGCTATTACATTCCGGTTGGTCACAGGACTGGTGAAGATCAGTTGTCGTTACATGCTGCAACTGAAGGGCTGAAAACACTTTTCCAAAATGATATGATTACAATCGTTCTTCACAACGCCAAGTTTGATTTACAGTTTATCGGACAGCTTGGTATTCTGGAATTTAAGTGCGAGCTTTTCGATACAATGATTGCGTCTCTTGTTTTAAACAACGAACAGTCCGGACTAAAATGGCTGACGGAGAACATTCTGAAGACAAAGCAAATTCAGTACGAGGATATTTCTCAGAATAACAAGTATCAAATGGATCAACTGGATGTTGAAACTGTTGGCTTTTATGCCTGTATGGACGCAGACTACACACTCCAACTTGGAAACATCTTTGAGCGTAGGATAAAAGAACGGAACATCGAACCCCTATTCAAGTTAGAAATGGGGGTTTTGAGGACACTATTAAATATGGAACGTGACGGGGTTGGTATTGATACTGATTATCTGGAAGATTTAGAGCCAGAATACGAGGGAAAGATACTGGAGCTTTCAAATAAGATTTACGCTTTGATAGGCCCGGTCAATTTAAACTCTAATCAACAGTTGGCAAATCTTCTTTTTGGTAAAATGAAGTTTCCGGTCTTGAAATCAACACCTGATAATGGTCAATCCGTTGATACCTGGGTCTTGCAGGAACTAAAAAAGAGAACCAATCATCCTGTTTTCGATTTGCTTCTGGAATATCGTACAGAAGAAAAGCTTTTCTCGACTTATATTAAAGGGCTTCAAAAGAATGTGGACAACTACCTACGCGTCCACACCTCCTTCTGGCAAATCGTTTCAACAGGCCGCATGTCAAGCAGCAATCCAAATCTACAAAACATTCCACCCATCGTAAGAAGAGCAATTGTTGCTGACAGTGGAAAGATTCTTCTCTCACTTGATTATTCACAAATTGAATTACGAGTGTTAGCCTTTATTTCCGGCGATAGAGTTCTTACAGAGTCCTTTTTGAATGATGAAGATGTTCACACTAGAACAGCATCAGAAATATTTGGATGCAAAACAAGTGAAGTAACAAAGGAAATGAGAGAAAAGGCAAAGACGATGAACTTCGCTCTTGTATATGGTTCAACGCAGTACGGAATAGCAGCAGGACTTGGCGTTTCAGTAGAAAAGGCTGTAGAATTCATGAACCAGTATTTCATAAAGTATAGCGGTGTCAAGCAATATATGGAACAAATGCGGCTATTCGTGAGAGCAAACGGTTTCGTCGAAACAATGCTAAAAAGAAGAGTTCCTATTAAAGACGCGTTTACGATGGACACAAATAAAAGAGAGCGAGCTGAAAGAGTTGCCATCAATGCGCCTATTCAAGGGAGTGCGGCTGATGTTATCAAAATTGCAATGACACGTGTATCAAGTGCAATAAATGAAGGTCGAGCAAGTGCCCGCCTAATACTGCAAATCCACGACGAACTTATTTTCGAGGCTGAAAAGGACAAGTGTACAGAAACCGCTTTTATTCTTAAAAAGATAATGGAAGAGCCTCCAATTGAAGGCTTCGCGATCCCCTTGAAGGTTGATGTAGAGGTTGGTCGTTCTTACGGTGAGCTTCAATCGTTAGAATTCCTAAATCATTTTCTACAATCTTGCACAATTCATAATTGCCCTCATTCTTCGTTATAAATAAGTAAGAGGAGGCAGAATGGAAATTGAAAGAAATCAATCTTGCAAGATTTGTGGTGACGGAAAGAAAATGAAACGGCTCGGATTCCACGTAAGGAAAATGCATAACCTTAATATGAAAGAATATGCAAAGTGGAATAGAGACGAGGCATGTGAAAAGCAGTTACCTTGGTTCAAGCGCATCTGGTTTCGCCTGACAATGAACAAATCCAAGTGTCCAACAATCAAAGAACCAGAAACACATGCACAATCGGTTCTACAAGTAAATCAGAGCATTAAGCATGATTAGGCTGTGTTTGAAGTGTTCATCAAAAGTAAAGGCTCATATTCAGCTCTTACAAGTGACTAAACAAGCAACGGTTAAAACTCTTTATACAGAGCAAGTGTTTATTCTCCATGTGATATATTGCCTGAATCAATTGAGGAATCTTTTTACTATTAGAGAGGCACGATGAAGGAATATCTGGTAATCGGCACAACACCAACCGAAGAAGATTGTATCCAAGTGCGATCCGGTCAGAATTATTTACCATTAATGCGAAAGGAATGTAAACGGTTTCTTGACCTCCTCAGAAGCAAATTTGGTGATGAGCCCGATGGAGCAAAATTGTGCATAAAGGATTTTCCGCATGACTTTGGCACTTATCTAGAAGTCGTCTGTGAATACGATCCTGACAAGGAGGAAGCTGTTGAATATGCTTTTCGATGTGAGAACGATCCACCGAGGACTTGGAACGAAACAAGCGATGTTTAAACATGATTAAAGTGTGGCAATTTATCTCAGTAAATCTTACAAAAAACGTTGAAAGAGATTTCTGCAAGCAAAGACCCGGAACAATAGGAACATCGGCTTTGCGCTATTTTAGAGATGTAGTGCGAAGAGATGCAGAAAGAGAGACGCTGCAGCGAAATATTATTTATAGCCCCTGCGCGTTCAACAGGCTCGCGTGTCTTAGACCTCCTCAAAGAGCCGAAAAGTCAAATATATCGCTGATTGTGGCAGTGACAGTAAAATTGGTTAAGAGCGGCATTTCTAGTTTGAGGCTTTGTATAACAAGACAGGCATTAGGAATGAATGTGGTAATACCATATATCCTTTTATTGATTATCCTTAAGCCTGCAAAGAGGAATCAAGTGATAGAAGGTAATTATAAAGGGTTTCAAGTATGATACCAGACATGTCAAAAGTTCCGAAACTGTACTCTCAGGAAAAAGCTGGAATCGAGAACACTATTATTTATCAGAAATGGATACATCCTTTTGCTCCAGGCTTTTATTGGCTTATTTCTGAGTATGATCCAATCGAGCAAATGGCCTTCGGGTACGCAAATTTAAACGATGATCAGAATGCTGAATGGGGATATATTTATCTTCCGGAGATAATTGAGGCAGGTGCTTGTATAGAAAAGAGTTTTGAATCACAAAAGTTTACATCAATTATTCATAGTTTAAATAACCAGATATAATTCCGAAGACTCAAGTTTGTGCAATTTCGAATGATATTTGCTTGCCGAAAAGGCTATTTTACACTAAGTGACCTATCTGAAAAGGCGTTAAAATATGTTAAAAGAATTCTTGTTGTCGAAAGTGCAGAATATCAAAGAACACAGTGATAGAATGGTGTATATCGGGCGATATACCAATATTGGCGGCGTTAAGCTCTATCTTTTTAGATATAATAGGGTGTTCAAAGAAGATTACTTCGAAAGACTCGCTGTATTTACGGCAGCTCCCAAATATTACAGCGACAGATTCCCAGCTGAGCCAACTCTAGATTTTAAATTTTCCGTCAGTAATACAAGGTGTGTCTATCTTGAACAGCAAAACGTTAAAGAACCTTATCTGTTTGAATTTGGCTTATTTGCTTTTAAACAATGGCTCAATAATGACTGGTTGTTTTCGTATGACAGCATTGAGCCCAAAGAAGGCGCTTTTCGAGTTCCGGATAATGCGGAACAATTTAAACCAAATATTCTAAATGGCGTATTGTCGCCGATGGATATTGATGTGGCTGATGAAGACCGCTTAACTCTCTTGGCTGAACGACTAATTCTGGGCGAATTCTATAAAATTAAAGGCCTTCTGCGAGTGAATGATGAAGCATTGATGGATATCTGTTTTGTCCCAGACCATCTATATAAATTTGCATATAGAATGCTTCGTGAAAAAGGATTTATTAAAGATTTTCAAATCACGGCTTCAGGTAGAGATTATTATCAGTCCTTGCTTCCGAAAAACCAGCAAATAACGATTGGATCCTCCCAAGCTATGCCTAAAAAGAAGATATTCATTTCATATGTCAGAGAAAATAAAACACAAATAGACGCAATTTGTAAAAGCCTAAAAAGTCAGAATATTGACTATTGGATCGATAGAGATAGTCTCGAGCCGGGTAGATTCTGGAAAGACTCCATTAAAAAGGCAATCAAGGATGGAGCATATTTTTTAGCTTGCTTCTCGCTTGAATCTATTTCTAAATCACAAACCTATATGAATGAGGAAATTCTTTTAGCCGTTGAGATGTTGAGACAAAAGCCTTACGATAATGGATGGTTTTTACCAATTAAGCTATCCGAATGCGAAATACCAGATATTGATATTGGGGGAAGCAGAACGCTTAACGATATTCAATGCGCTAAATTACACGAAGATTGGACAGGGCAGCTAACTAGAATCATCAATGTTATTCTGGGCAATAAACCTCAAGATGAAATAATTGAGAAATATTCTGATGCGCTTTCAAATGCGGATCCCTTACACGAACATATGATTTATCAGGCATTAAAGGGATTGCTTGAAGCTAACAGTGGTGTCGGTTTTCACAATGCCGACCAAGGGCATCCTCAATACCGAATGTTTGCTAATGGCCAGTCGGCACCATGGGATAATGCAGATGGACCAGAGCAAAATAGACTTTTCCAGTTACTCTCGAAACTTTCCAAGAGTTTAAAAGCAAGAAATGATACGGGATATATTTGGTGGTATGATTTCAGTGATTGGCAAAGTTTTTGTAAATTTGCAGTTGATGCATATGATAAAAAAAGACGAAATCGTTAATGAACCAAACAGCTTTATTCTGCAATGGAAAATAATCGACCACTAGTTTATCTCGACCATAACATTCTCAGTGCATTCACAAAAGGGCAAGGTTCTGAAATACTAAACCTCCTGCGTGATGAGTCTCAAGTTGTTTATTCCACCGCAACGCTTAAAGAAATAATGCAGAGCAAAGGCTATGAAAAAGCCTTCCTAAAGACCCTTGTAGATTTGAATGCGAACTATATGGAACTGCAACTCGACGAAAACTTTAGGATCATCGACAAGATTCGTCAGTATAGTGCAGATCCTAATGTGGTATTTGAACAGCATAAGATCTCGAATAGTTTTACAGACCCTTCCATGTTTATACAGAAACTGTTTGGAGGGATGCAAGAACGGTCTTTTAGCGATATTATTGACGAGGAGTGGAAAGCCACATTAGAAAGGCTGGATCAGGCTGTTGCTCCAATTAAGGAATTTACCTTTCTATTGGAGCAGATGAAAAGTCATGGTGGCAAAATTAATTCGGACCTCAAAAGTACACTGCAAAAGGCGATTCCACAACAAATAAATTTCAATCCCGTTTCAGTATTGCGCACCCAGATTGAACAAGGTCCGGATAGTTTGAATAATTTACAAGGGGCAAGGGTAATAGAACGTATCTGGGCAATTCTTTCAAAAAAGCCTGGCATGCCTGATTCTTTTGAAGCACTTTGTGGTCAAGGAAGTCCAGAAATTATGGCTGCTATGAACCCAAATAATACTCTTTATCTAAAGGTTGTTTCGATGCATGCAGTATTGCAGATGCTGGGTTACTGGCCGGATAAAAACTGCAATAAAAGCGATCGATTTAACTCATTTATCCAAGATCAATACCATACTGCTAACGCCATTTTTACAACAGCATTCATTACTCTCGATAAAAGGCTCGCAATGAAAGCAAGAGCCATCTATGAGTATCTGGGTGTATCGACAAAGGTGATCCTGTTTCAGTCTTCCTAAAGGAAACAAGGGGTATTGTGGAACATGAAGGCTCACATAGCTTTAAGCTGATTTACCAATAATAATATTGCTGATGTTTTCAGGTCCAAATAGGTATTTTCCTATGGGTAAAGATTTCATATCATTTCAGCCAGAAAGCTGAAGCTTTTTTATTGCCTTTTGAACGAAAAGAGAAAGCCATGAGCGATCTTACATTTGTCACAAATGAAGAAGGAAGAAACTTAAAAAAACGCTTTGAAGTTTTAATAAAAGACGCCAAGTTCTTTGATTGTCTCGTCGGGTATTTTTATACAAGTGGCTTTTATGCTCTCTATAAGTCTTTGGAAAAGACCGATAGAATTCGAATACTCATTGGAATAAGCACTGACAAGCAAACCCATGATCTTATCAAAAGTGGTCAGGAAGTACAGCAGCAATTACTTCCATTATCCCATGCTGAGACGAAGCAAGCTGTTGAAAGTCTTGTTGAGAGCGAGATGGAAGAATCGGAAGATAAAAGTGATGTTGAAAGTGGTGTCGTTAAATTTATTGAATGGATACGCAATCAGAAGCTGGAAGTCAGAGCTTATCCCTCGCAAAGAATACACGCGAAGCTATATATCATGACATTCGCGGAGGGTGACAGAGATGTTGGAAGGATAATAACAGGATCAAGTAATTTTACTCAGGCTGGTTTAATAGACAATTTGGAACTCAATGTTGAGCTAAAAAATCGAGCTGATTACGAATTCGCGAAAGATAAATTCGAGCAACTCTGGGGTGATTCTGTTGACATTAGCGATAAGTACATACAGGTTATTGAGGAGAAGACTTGGCTTAACCAGAATATTACACCATACCAGCTATATTTGAAGTTTCTATATGAATACTTTAAAGATGAATTAGGCCGAACAGACGAGGTCTTCGCTAAATATATGCCGCTTGAATTCAAGAAACTGGAATACCAGGAACAAGCAGTATTAAACGCCAAAAAGATTCTTGAAGAATACGGTGGCGTTTTTATTTCAGATGTTGTAGGTCTTGGCAAGACCTACATTGCAACTATCCTGGCTGGTCAATTAGATGGCAGAACATTGGTGATTGCTCCACCTGTTTTATTGAATGAGGAAAATCCTGGTTCTTGGAAAAACGCCTTTTCGGATTTTAGACTCGCGGCAGATTTTGAATCTTTAGGTAAGTTGGATGCAATCCTTGAAAGAGGCACCGAAAAATATAAAAATGTAATTATTGATGAAGCCCACCGTTTTAGAACGGAAATGAATATCACCTACGAAAAGTTGGCGGAAATCTGTCGAGGGAAAAGAGTTGTGCTTGTAACAGCAACCCCTTATAATAATTCGCCTGTAGATATTTTGGCTCAGATTAAACTTTTTCAAAAATCCAGAAAGAGCACCATTCCTAATTTACCCGATCTTGAGAATTTCTTTAACGGACTTCAGCGGAAACTAAAAGACCTCGACCGACAGAGAGACTACAAAGAGTTCATTCGAATTACTAAAGAAAACGCCCTTGAAATACGAGAAAAGGTACTCAAGTTCTTGATGGTTCGACGAACAAGATTTGAAATATTGAAATATTTTAGTCTGGACATGCAGCAGCAAGGATTGAAGTTTCCAGAAATATCTGATCCTGTTCCGTGCTATTATGAGCTGAACGAAGAAGAAGACAAAATCTTTTCAGATACTATAGAATTGATTTCAAAGAAGTTTACATATGCTCGCTATATGCCGTTGCTGTATTACAAAGGTGAATTGGATCAACTGGAAAAACAGTCCCAAAGAAACATGGGCAAGTTCATGAAGATCCTTTTAGTGAAAAGACTTGAAAGCAGCTTTTTTGCCTTTAGAAACTCAATAGACAGATTTATTCATTCCTATGATGCCTTTATTAAAGAGTTTCAAAAAGGTAATGTGTATGTGAGCAAGAAGCATACTAACAAAATATTTGAGCTTCTTGAAAATGATGATGATGAGGCTGTGCAGCGCATTATCGAAGAAGGTAAGGCGCAGGTTTATAAGAATGACGATTTCCGCGAGACATTAATTACAGACCTACAAAATGATCTATCTATTTTGAATGAAATCCGAAAACTCTGGCAGAATGTTACGAGAGATCCCAAGCTAACTACTTTTATCGACAAATTAAAGACCAATCCCATTCTGAAAACCAGCAAGCTAATTATTTTTACAGAATCAAAAGAGACTGCCGAATATCTCTATAGCAATATTAATAAAACCCTTGATAATGCTGCACTGATTTATACGGGTGATTCAGGTGAGTCGACCCGCGATAAGGTCATCGATAACTTTGATGCAAAGGCCCGTCATCCCAAGAACGATTACAGAATTCTTATATCAACAGAAGTTCTCTCGGAAGGCGTGAATCTTCATCGTTCAAATGTGGTTGTCAATTATGACATTCCATGGAACCCAACCAGAATGATGCAGAGGGTTGGTCGAATCAATCGAGTGGACACTAAATTTGACAATATCTATACATTCAATTTCTTTCCAACTCGGCAGGCGAATGAGCAAATTAAGCTTCAGGAAGCGGCTCAAGCTAAAATTAACGCTTTCTTAACTCTTCTTGGAGGCGATGCCGCATTACTTACCGAAGGTGAGCCGGTTGGTTCGCATGAACTTTTTGATAGACTCGTATCAAAACAGACTATTACCGGT
>JAEUSG010000782.1 GCA_016788315.1 Fibrobacterota bacterium
TCAATTGCCCGTTCATGGCGTTCCAGAACAGCCAAAGGTAAAAGCATAATATTCCTGTTTGTTGTCATTGTCGGCTATGTTGCCGGAATAATTCACAAAGTCTTTTACAATTGGGACAAAGTCATATTGCTGTATATTATCAACCTGACTATGGTTTCTATCGATGCAGCAATTTACTATCGCAACAAATCCCTAGACAAGCTTAAAGATACCGGTTCACTTTAACAGAAGTAGTTTTAACATCTGCTGTCGTATGCCAGAGGTCGCTTTTAGTATATATGTGCCGGATGAGTTTTGAGTTCCATCCCAGGAAACTGACCCGCTCGTTTTGTCTGCTGTCAGCTTTTTGACAAGTCTACCTTTGAGATCATATATCGAAAGCTCTGAAAAGGTCATAGTGCTATTAATAAATATCATTACTTTCGGATTAAACGGATTGGGGAATGCACCTACTATTAACTTTTCACTATTATCTATGCTAACCGTTTCAGTTTCAGTGGTGCCCGACATATAAGCATAAACAGAATCCCATAAATCACATTTGGCCGTTCGGAGGCCGCATTGTGTTCCATTTAAAGTGTTTTTGATTTCCATGTAGCAGTCAGCACTCGATTCAAATTCCGGCCAAACAGCCATTTTTGAATCATTAGGGTTCCCATTCTTCGCAAAATTGACCCAATATTTCAACATATATTGCTGTACACTGTCATCCGCTGCCGTGAAAGCGCTTCCAGAGGAGTAGGGAGAATTCTCATAGTTGTTAAAAACATAGAAAAGTTCCAAACCGTGATATGCTCCAAATTTTTTAAGCAGGAGCTGACTCTGGGTATGAGAAAAGAAATATCTGAAGACAGGTTCATCCTGTTGTTCTGAAACAGCTTTTGCAGTTCTGCGCACGGTTGAGGTGAATTGACCATCTGTCAATATCTGAACATATGACTGCAGCGCCTCTTCATTGGTAGTGCCAGCCGGATAAAGTTCAGCTGCACGCTGTTGATAAGGTGCCGGTATCTTTGTTCTAATCAATGTTGACACCATTAGAGGGGTAACATTTTTTGGGGCGCCGATACTCATTTCATCAGCATTCG
>JAEUSG010000038.1 GCA_016788315.1 Fibrobacterota bacterium
CAAACTGCCGCATTCTTTGGCGGAGACAGCGCTCTCTACACAGACATAGAGCCATCCTGTCCCTGCACTGTCTGCTCTGATACTTTACCGGCAATCGATCTGTTTAATCCTCAATACAGAGTAATTTCACCAAACGGCGGAGAAACATATCACCCAGGGGACACATGTAAAATAAGGGTTAGAAGTTTGAAACAGAGCAATGCCGGACTTTATCTAATAACAAACAGCTGACAGACACACTTATTTCGTTTATTTTACCGGAAGACATTAGCGATTCAATTTATCTTATTCTGCTGGAAGTTTACAGTCAGCCAAACAGCTATTTTGATTATTCCGACAGATACTTTTCAATTAAATAATCAGCTATATCAAATCCGGTCTTTTCAGAACCATTAAAATACCATCCTTATCAAAAACTTTACGCTTGGGAAAACGCTCTTCAAGTACAGTTCTATACTCTTCAGGATATTGATTCAGCGGTATAATTGGATCAAACATTTCTATAACAAACGGCGTTGCTTTAACAAACTCCAGATAATCTTCAAAAAAGAATCGATTGATATTATTTGCATTGTAAATGTAATAGACCATGTTTTCTGCAGTCCTGACATCTGTATGCCCCTTCAGAAAGGCCAGCATCTCAGGACGAGTCATTAGCAAATGACCCCATGGAGGAATCGGAGAATTATTAAAATTATAGAATCGACCTGCTTCATCAGTCATATCAGGCAGATGGTGTCCATGAAACGAGGACCAAATCGGAGAAAAATAGCTGAACAGCTTACCACCAGGCTTAAGTGCAGCATACATGCGCTCCAACGCCTGCGGCAGTCTATGAATGTGTTCAAATGCAGCTAATGAAAAAACCAAATCAAAACGGCGTTCAAGATCATTGGGCAGATTAATTATATCGTCATAGAAAAAATTATAATCATCGCGCGGCAAAGGATCCTGGAAAGTACGATGCTTGACAGAATCATTACCTATCAATGTACCTGTATGCGTGATACCACCAATCGATGAACCATAATCGGGTGTTTCGACGGAGGTCCAGCGACGCACGCCGAAATATTCAAACACAAGTTCCGAAGGTAAAGAGCCCCCCACTTCAAGAACATCTTTACCTTGAAACCCTACAAGCTCCTGACAAAGTGATGCCTGATATACATGATATGGCAGATTAAATCTTTGTGAAAGCTCAGCTATTAATTCCTGTGTTAATGTTTTATCCATATTACTGAATATAACATTATACGACAATCTTTAGCGTACCAGCACAGCTTTTGTCTGCCAGATTTTTGAGCCTGCCTTATACTTTACGAAATATATTCCAACAGGTAAACTTCCCCCATTCCATGCAATTTTCCCCTTAGAAGAGATCTCTTTTGACAAATCTGCAACAAGACGACCGCCAGGCGTAAACACCTGAAGAGTTGCCCGTGTTTTGTAGTCGCGCATAACTTCAGGAAGAATAATCGACGTAACGGGACTGAATGGATTTGGTGAAACGGCAAGAGATGTCCTGGCATTTCTACCAGCGGCTGTTTCTATGACAGAGGTTGCAGGATCAAAGCGAGTAGCATAAAGTACACAGTTATT
>JAEUSG010000040.1 GCA_016788315.1 Fibrobacterota bacterium
TATGCGTAACCGTTTTGGTATCGTAAAGACCCACTGTCTATGGACTACTGGCTGAATAATCTCTGTCGTTAAACGCCTGCCAAGAATGATGGAACGCTTCTTGTCACATGAAGGGCAGCACGAACGCTGTTTGCAGGAGAAAGCAACAAACTTCTCATCTCCGCAATCCCCACATCGAACTATTGCGAAACCTTCCCGTAAATCACCACATTTGCGGAACTTCTCTAGTGATTTGCGTATAACCGGACGCAAGAAACCATACTTTGCCTGAAAGAGTGCTGGGAAATTAACCTCAAAGGTGTCGAAATTGGCCTCAAGTACCTTAAAGAATGGCGAATCTTCGGGATTTCTGGGCTGGTAAAACTTGTTGCTGGTATCCATACCAGCAAAGATAACGAGGTCATGTGACAAAAATTGTCAGACAAGAGACTTATATTTACTCAAAACTGGAAAGATTCTTTAGTCTAATTTACGACTTCCTGCGCTACCTTAGCCCAAAGTGCAAGCTGTGAAGGATTATTATTTACAGTATGAATATCACTCAAATTCAGATCCATCGGAAAGCCGGAAGCATCACGAACCAGACCACGGATCTCCTCACGCATTTCACTTTCGCTCATGCCCATTAAAACCTTTGCCGGATGCGAATGAACCTCCATAACTGCACTGCCCTGAAAAACTTCAGCAGCTTTTGAAACCTTCGACCAGGGCGAGACATGAATTCTCCGTAAATTCGGTAAAGCTTTCAGTACTTCATACTTTTGATCAAGCGGTTCGCATCCGTGAAAGTAAACTGTCTTACCTGGAAACAGTTCTGCCATTCTTACATAGTAATCCTGCACAAACTCCTTAAACATATCGGGGCCGAAACCGGATGAAGTTTGCGCTGAAAGATAAGGCCATTCATATTCTAATCTTTTTATTCCGTCAACTTTGAATTTTTCAGGTAAATGAGCACAATGAACACGGTATTCCAGTATCGGCTGATATTTACCGCTTCTGTCTGCATGGAAGTTTATCCAGCCATTCTGTTCACGTATTTTATGATGGTTTACAAATGTCTTCAGAAGAAAATCCATCAAACCATGAATCTTATCCGGATTGTCAAAGGGCTCAAACATGATATTTTCAAGACCGCGCATCTTTGCCGCTACATCAAATGGCGAATATTCAAGATTCCAGACAAATGTATAAACATCAAGTAAACCGCCAGTGAGTTCGGAAGCTTTCTCTTTCTTAATTTTCAATGCAGTTTCATCAACACGGGATGTAAATGGTTTTAATTTTGTGAGATCGATCCCATCTTTAAATGGAGCAGCAAATGCATAGGCGCCAAGCTCTTCATCCGAGCGATGATCCTTCATTGAAACGCCCCAGTCCTGATCGACAATTGATGGTGCAACAATCTTTACAATAGGCCAGACAATGTGATCGTCAGGAACATTTTCAGCCATCCAGATTACACGCCGCAGAAAAAACTCTATCTCCTTTGCAGTTTCGCCAACCGACTTTACTGCATCTTTCCCGAGCATGGAAACCCACTGCTGCTTTGGAATTCCTTCATAATAAACCGAGACTGGTATTTTATCAGTCTTCTTTAATGCCTGATGGTCGGCCCAAAGTTTTTTTCTGTACTCCTGAACAGGGAGTTTTGAAAGATCTAGAACCCTTTCTGCAAGCGGCAGGATTATCTCTTTATCTGTCACGTTAAGCTCCCTCTGTTTTTGTGTTGTATGCTGTAAATATATATGCATAAAACTGTTAAATCTATATCGTAAACTGTTAATTATTTATACTATTACGTATATTTTGACCATGGAAACTTTTTCATTTAAAGCACTCTTCAATCCATCTGTTAAATTCTATTCTGTTGCACGCGGGCGTGTCGACTGCGACAACACGTTCAGGCTGGGTCCCCGAACCATACACGACCACCTTATATACTACCTTGAAAAGGGTGAAATGGCAGCTACAGTCAAAAGGAAAAGCTTCACCATTCCAAAAGAGTCGCTTTTCTGGCTGCAGCCGGATACTGAGCATACAATTCGTCAGTTGAACGAGAAGCCTGCTACAGTCTGCTTCTTCAGGTTTTATTTATCTGTAAACGATAAACCATTACGTTTGGCTGAGCCGTATATATTAAGTCCCCGCTACCCATCTCTTTTACCTCACATTCATTCAATGCTGCCTGAAAATTCGATTCAGGGCGACGAGGAGAATCAATATCTTCTTTGTCAACTTGCTACTCTGCTGATGAAGATTACTGTTACAGAAAGCGAAAATGATAGCAGGGATACTGGCGGGCTACGCCTAAAACAGCGAAAAAGTGCCATAGCCTTTATGCGTAAAAACCTTTCTAACAGATTATCCATGGACGACCTTGCCTATGCATGTGGACTGAATTCTGATTATTTCAGCCGGCAGTTCAAAAAGAGCTTTAGATTAACCCCTCAGGAATGGATTAAACGTGAACGCATAAGAGCTGCATGCGACTACTTACTTGAAAGCGGACTAAACACCAGCGAGATCGCCCAAAAGCTTGGGTATCAGGAACTCTCCTTTTTCAGCAGACAGTTCAAAGAGGTAATGGGTAAAAGCCCCATGAATTGGATCTCTCATAATACCAGCGCGTTTTAATAAAATATTACTTAATATTAAAAACTGAACTGTTTCCGTTTATGTTTGAATTTATTTTGCTAATAATTTTCAGATAGTAGTCATTTCTCACAGCAAGAGTTAAGGGTACATTCCAGGAGTAACTTCCATTGTTTATTATACCTGCTGCAACTGTTTCAACTATCCCTGTACTATTGTAAAGAAAAATATCCACACTTCCGCCCATTCCGGCAGTATCAGTCCAGCGTACTGTATATGAAGCACCTCTGGTCAATGTATCTGTTGACTTAGGGGCCGTGATTTGAAAACGAAAGAGTGTTGAATCAAATGATGATAGAGCCGCCTTATATGAACCTGTACGGTTTGCATAAACTTGAAAATAGTACGTGCCGGCAGTAGCAGCATACCAGGACAACGTGGCATTTGAATCGTTCATGGATGTGTTAGCACTCATATACGGACTTACTAGATTAGTCGAGTTATATAGCTCCAGACGTGGATAAATTGACCCTGCTGTTTTGATCCTGTAAACGGTATTCCTCTGAGCTTGAAAATAGGACCAATCCTTGTCATTATACGAAAGTGTTCTGTTTTCATATACTCCATCAGCTGTAATGATATGGGCTTGTGATGCAGAATCATCCGGTTCATTTAAATCTGTTGCTATGCCGCTGATTGAGAAATTTGAACTGTAATTATAAATTGCGCTGTTATTATAATTCTCTATCCTTATTCTGTAGTTGCTAGCAGTTGCTAAACCTGAAGGTACTGTCCAAGCTAAAAATCCATTATTTGACAAGTATGTTGATATAGACTGAATTTGATTTGTACCTCGGTAAAGAGCTAAACGAACATAGTTTCCAAAAAGTGAAGTGTCAGGAACCCATTGTATGTTATATGACGAACCGGAAGACCAAACTGCCAGTGATGAAGGATCTATGAATGAAATGGTGCCGCCAACTGGAATAGAGCGCACTGTCAACCTATACTGTCCGGCGTAACTTGTACTGTACTGATACATTTTAAGAAAGAAAGTGTCATTGGAAGTAGCCGTCCACGAAATCTGAGGTGATGAATAATCATATGATAGTGATGTACCTTGAGAGTTATACAGATATGTATACAAATAAGACAAACCGGCAACATTAATAACGTAAAGCGTGTCTTTTTTTACTGTGAATTTCACCCAATCAGTATCTGCATATGAAATTGAGTGTGTTTGCACTATACCATCCACTGAAATTGCCTTTGCATCATACCTCATGTTGTCAACTTCAAATGAGTCAGTTGCAGTTCCGCTTATAGTAAAGAAAGGACTGTATCCTGAAAACTGAGAATTATTGTAGTCTGTAATTTTGATGGAATATTTACTCCCCGTTGCCAACCCGGATGGAAGAGAAAAGGAGTAGTGACCAACATTAGAAACATACGAGGAGATAGAATAAATTGGAACGGTGTCAATACATAAATTCAATCGAACTGTAGTTCCAACGAGCGACGAATCCCAGGTCCAGTCTATTGAGTAGCTTGAACCTGCACTCCAGACAGTTGACGATATTGGACTTGAAAATATTATTGGATGAAGCGAATCAACAGGTGAGACAAAAAGCGTATAGCTTCCATAACTGTTACTGTAACGAGGATTTACTTTCAAGTAATATGTGGCTGTACTGTCACAAGACCAGGACAAGTAATTTGTCCCCGTAGGCCCGCCATTATAATATGTGTTATATGATGTTTCTGAAGCCCTGTAAATGTAAGTACGTGTTTGTGTGCTGCCTCCGCTGCGAAGGAGATAAGTCGTGCCTTTGATTGCATTGAATTTTACCCAGTCCGTATCATTAAGAGTAAGTGAGTGCTGCTGTGTTACCCCCATTGGTATTGACTTCGCAATGTCACGACTGTTATCCGGCTCATAACTATCATTTGTTATTCCTTCAATTGTAAATGAGTCGCTGAAAGATGAAATTGAGGCATCATAATAACTGGTAATCTTAACCCGATACCTGCCTGTTTCCATATATGCCGGCACATACCATGAATAACTCCCATAATCAGATTGACTGGAGGTTATTGAAGTTGAATAGGCGGAACCTTTATAAAGTTCAATATTAACATATGAGCCGGGGCTGCCTGTTTTAGTCCATGTAATACTGTAGGAATTTCCTGCCGCCCATACAGATGATGTATCTGGTTGACTTATATCATACGAGCCGTAATACTGAGACGTGATGGTGAAATAGGCACTATAGCCTGCTATAGTCGGATCTGCTGTACTATATACCTTTATCCGATAACGTTTGCCTGATGGTATTGTGCCTGACAAATACCAGCTGTAAAGGCCATCATTTGATGTTGATGACGTGATGTTCGATACTACACCTGAATCATTACAGAGCTGTAACCCCAAATAGTTGCCAAGGGTACCTTTTGTAATCCATCTTATTGAAAGTGTAGACGATCCAATCATAAAAGAATCAGTTGCGATCGGGGAAGAAACTGATATAGTTCCTGAATATAGAGAAGAAATCCGGAAATAATTACTGAATTCATATTTTGACGTATCAGAATAGTCAGTGATTTTAATTCTGTAATATCTACTTGTTCCAAAAAAGGGCGGCGTTGCTGTAAAGCTACCATCATTTGCTGTGTAAGTTGAAAGGGTAGTAAGAAGCGTGTCTTTTCGATAAAGCCCAATGCTTATATACGCTTGTGAATCTATACCCATTGGCCGCCATGTAATTCTCAGTGCACTGTCGCTTGGAGTTGATGAATTTGGGTAGGGCGTTATAAACTCAATATTACTATTATTTGTCCCGCCTGATGGAACCAACGTATTATCCGGTCCTGTAATCTCTTTGGAACAGAAGGTAAACAATGCAATAGTAACAAACAGTGAGACTTTCAAAAACCTGTTTTTATTATACATATTATTCTCCTATCAGTTTTCAATAGTGCCTAAGTGATAATATACCCAATATACATAAGTACCATATACTTTGAATCTGCCACACCGAATCCAATCGACTAAAAAGAAAAATGTCGTGTAAATTTGTGAAAAAATGCAGAATAATTAGAAATATGAAGTACTGTTTACGGCACTTTAAGGTTAGATTTAGCCAAAAGGAGACTTTTATGACCAATTCTCTGCTAATAGTTTTAGCCCTCTGCACCCTACTTACGGCACAGATTGTATCAACTAACGAATGGCCGGTTGCTCACAATTTCAGCCATACCGGTTTTGCAAATACCACTGTTCTGAAACCTCCTCTAAAGGTAAAATGGATGTCAAAAGTTTCAGGCCTTGTTTCGGGAGAATCCGGAAATGGCGCTGTCGTTGCAAGCGGGAAGGTACTAATTCAGGGATTGCAGCATGTCCTTGTCTGTCTGGACGCAGAAAACGGAACCCTACTTTGGAGAAAACAGCTTATGCAGCCGGAACATGGCTGGCATTTCTTCCCCTGCATTAATGGAGACAAAGCCTACGTTGTTTTTTCCGTAAAAGGTAATCCGGCAGCCAATGGACTCTATTGTTTAAATCTCGCTACAGGCGACTCTTTATGGAAACAGGACGCCGGCAATATCGGTTCTTTCCGACAGAAGGATTCTCCGCAGTACTCAAAAGGGAAAATCTTTCTCCATTCCATTCGGGATGTAAACAGAACAACTCTTGCACAGGGACAGTATAAATATCGTGCAGAGGTTCAGGCGTGGGACGCCTTAACCGGAGATTCACTTTGGACCTATGCTATGTCCGACTCCCTGAATGCCACCCGTATTAATTCCAACAACTATAATCAGGCTTACAATACTGCGCTATCCGTATCAGGCGATACAATTTTTGCCTCTTTCGGCGATGATGTTTCCAAAACGGGAAAGACGGTGGCTCTTAACTTAAACGGACAGGAGCTTTGGGGATCGCCTGATACTGTAAACCATATTGACGGCTACTCAGGCAACATTCAGTATCTTGGAGACAAGCTTTTCATTATGTCAGCTTACGGCGGAGCGAATGCACTAACAGTTCTTAACCCCAGAAACGGTTCGCTTCTGTATAAAGCAGGCGGAAATATAACCGGCTACAGTAAAATCTCCGCAGTTATGGGAGACAAATTCTGGAACCGCGGTTACGGTGCCACTCCAGGCGGATTTTCTATTGCAAATGGAGCTGGTCAGGTAAGTTGTAAAGTTGTGGCTGGCGACAGCTACGGAAGCGGCTGTTCAGCGCCGCGAGCAGCTAATGGGTATGTCATAGCAGGAATGGGAGGACCTTACGGTGGAGTATCTGCCGGACACAACAATCCTTCTCTTTACATTTGGGATGACAAGGGAAATCCGGTGTGGTGGTTCCGAACAACACATCATGTGTGTCAGGATGTAGCAATAGCCTACGATCGGATGTTCTGGCTGACCAACACTACGGGAGAAATCTACTGTTTTGAAAACGATAGAAGAACAGCGGTATCACTGAAGGCAATCTGTAAACCAGAGACACTGGATCAGTATCTCGGCAGCGAAAAAGTATCATACGCTGCACTCACAATTAAACCCTCTGTTGCCGCAATTAAGGCGATTGTCTCTTATTCAGATGGAAGCTGTGACACAACATCCATGTCTACCAACTTTACAAGCCTTGACCTCTTTACAGCATGGGTCAGCGCTTCTGGAAATATTATTGCAAGGAATACAGGAGTTGCACGTATAAAAGTCGAGCGTTATGGACTCGTGGATACGATAACAATTCCAATTGTGGCAACAAAAGCTGTATTAGATTCTCTAAAGCTTTCTCTCTCTTCTAAAACAATGGGGACAGGCGAGAGTCTGGCAGTTCAAAGCACCGGATTCTGGCATAATGCATACGGCCCCATTCAAGCTGTTGTTGACACATATGCTACCTGGACAACTGAGGCAGCATCAATTGTAACAGTGGAAAATGGAATTCTGCGAGCGCACGCCGCCGGTGGACCGGTTCGCATCATCGCTTCACTTAAAGGTAAATCTGATACTGTCATTGTGACTGTTGCTCCCTCACCTAACTTTCTGAAACGAATCAATTTCCAGGTCAATTCAACATCTCCGAAAGCGGGTTGGATTGCTGATAGCGGTCTTGCCTATACTGCTACACGCGGTTTCGGCTGGTCAACACCTGCAGACATTAATGTAAGGCGCGATGATCGCGCAGGCACTAATATTCTTTTGGCTACCTTTATATTGACAGCCCGACCAACTCTTTATAAGATAGATGTTCCTGATGGAGAATATGTTATTCGAATGGGGCTCGGTGACCGCACCTGGGGTTCTGCCTCTTACAGTTGGGCTGTGTATGGAAACGACACATTGTTCCATCGGATAAACGGCATGCCAAACATAAACATCGAAACGAAGAGTATTGTAGTTTCGGGCGGTGCAGGACTTACACTTAAATTAAGTGGCTATATCTGTTATATGATCGTGGCTTCTGCAGAAAAGGGAGCCAACATTCTCTGCACACTGGGTGATGATGATTTTACCGACCCTTTTTGCAGCTCTGTAGCTGTTACTAAAGCTGAAAGATCAAACGAGAAACTTTCTTTTGGTGTGGCGCCGAACCCTTTTAATCCGCAGGCAAACCTGACTGTGCAACTTCCTGAAAAAAGTTTTGTTACACTTACTGTTTTTCAGATTGACGGAACTCCTTTGCAGACACTTTACAACGGCAATTGCAACCAGGGCCGTCATGTATGGATGTGGAATGGATGCGATGCTTACGGACGCAAGGCAGCAACAGGAATTTACCTATTTCGACTGAATGTGAACGGGAAAGTACTTAACGGAAGGGCAGCGCTTATTCAATAAGCCTGACGTAACTTATTTATACTGCGTCTCGAGCTCTTTGTAAAAAGATCTCATGACATTAAATGCCAGTTTCTTTTCACCCTGTTGGGATATCAGTCCCTTACGATTCCATCCGTCAAGTATGTATGGCAGAAGTCTTTTCGGTGAACGGAAGTCGGCCAGAATCCATGGAGCAGTGCCGCGCAGCTGAGGAATCTTTTTGAGCATTGAAACGTTCTGTTTGTAAAGCTCCTCCTGGAACTCTTCTGTCCACCGTTCCGATTGCTTACCATGTTTTCCGCCTAAGGCATCTCCGCCGAATTCAGAAATAATAATGGGCTTGTTATACTTTATTTCCCATTTCACTCTGCTGCACTTTTCCGGCAAACCATCGTACCAGCCAACATATTGGTTGAAGCTTACAACATCACATTTTTCAGCAAAGGGATCCTCTACAGTCGCTGTGTCCGGACTATCGGATAGGTAGTGTTTTTCCAATGCGGCACTGATTAGTCTGGTTGAATCAAGCTCCCGCGCTCTGTCAGCAAGTTTGGAAAGAAAGCTGTTCCTTGCCTCGCCTGGAACGGTTTCGTTCGCGAGTGACCAGATGATTACACAGGCACGGTTTTTGTCGCGCATTATATTTTCAGTAAGCTGCGTGAGTCCGTTTTCCAGTGTACTAGGATTATCCCAATTTATTCCCCAGTAAACGGGGATTTCAGACCAGACCAGCAGCCCCATCTCATCTGCCACTCGTATCATTTGCTCATTATGGGGATAATGGGCAAGTCTGACAAAGTTGCAGTTAAGCTCTTTGGCCCAGCCAAGAAGCATCCGCGCCTCTTCAACTGTATTTGCACGGCCCCCTTTTATAGGGTTTTCTTCGTGTATACATACACCACGCAGAAAGACTGATTTACCGTTTAGCAGTATATCAGTACCTATTACTTTTATTGATCGGAATCCTATCCTATCTGTAATTGTTTTACCCGCACATGTAATTTCCACAGAGTAAAGCTTAGGATTTTCCGGAGACCAGAGAGTAAGATCTGAAATAGTAAATGATTCTTTTAGCTTTCCAGATTTGTCTGTTAAGAATTCTTTTTCCAAACCAAGTTCAGGAATGCTGAGTTTAATCTTCTGTTCTAAAGATGTGCCATTGACTTTAAGAGCAAATTCAAGAACAGACTTTTCACCGTTTTTAAGCTGCAATGTAAAATCTTCAGCAAATACTGCAGGAGTTTCGTAGAGGTTCACATCCCGGGTAATTCCGCCGTAATTCCACCAGTCCTGATTCAATGTAGGAATGTTCTGCTTTGCTCTTACATTTGTAACGTGAACAACAAGTGAGTTTTTGCCCTCTTTGATATATTCTGTTACTTCAAAGCTGAAGCCGGTATAACCTCCGACATGCACTCCTAACTTTTTGCCATTCAAATAAACATCAGACTTATAATTAACTGCACCGAATTGCACAAAGTAACGTTTTACAGGATCTTTTTTATTTAAATCAAATCTTTTGCAGTACCAGAGATTACCCTCATAATAAAAGAGCTCCTTTACCTGAGAATTCCAGTCGCCGGGCACATCAAGAGAGCGCTCTTCAACAAACCCATACTCAACCCATTCAGAAGGATTTTCAAGATGGCCATCAAAAAAATATGCGAATCTCTGAGTATCATTTCGTCCCCATTCGTCAATAGGAGCACCGAAATGGTCAAGATATCCTGTATCAAGCTGGTCAACCAGATAACACCATTTACCGTTAAGTGATGTTCCGGAGTAACGTGGGAGTGTAGTTATAATTGATGACATACAATCAGTGATCCACAAAGGCCATTACAATCTCAAACACAATAAGCAGTACAATTGCCCACTCAAGAATCAGATTTTGTCTGGTCTCCTGATAATCAACAATTGAGCGGTAGAGATCATTAAGGGTAGCCAGCTTTTCATCGACCGTACGGTGATACTCTGTAATATGCAGCTTTGATGAAAGACTCATAAAAACACGGGCGAGATAGTAGTCGCCGAAGAACTTAGCAACATTATCAAGTTCATCCGTTACCTCTGCCAAATCCATTCGTACTTCAGAAAGTTTTGCAAGTATATCCCGTGAACCGCGCAGCATAAACGGATTTCCTTTAAGCAGCAGTTCATACTCATCATATCCCTTATTAAGCACTTTATCAAGATACATATCATATTTGCGTAAGAGCAGAAGCTCAAGGTTCGCTACTTCAAACAGATACAGCAGATCCTCGTACTTACCTTCCGGTTCTACAACCAGAGCGGCATCCCAGTCTACAACAACCAGGTCGTCAGTATAGTAGCTATGTCTGTTTCTTGTTATATCTTCGACATTTTCCTGAGAAAGGCGTTCACCGTTTGGATCGCTGATTAGAAGTGCTGCAACATAGTTCCGTTCGGTACGCATAAGCTGCTCTGCACTTCCAGGCACGGTAGTTAGTATAAAGGAACGATAACGTTCCGACTCAACAATTTCAGGAAACGACTCATCATGCAGACCTGCCAGTTCTTTTTCGATTAAGAGAAAAATCTCCTCCGCCACCTGCATGCTTTCTGTGAGTCTGCCATTTATAATAAGAGGTTCAGATGCGACGGCCTGAATATCCTTTACTGCAGGACAAGAAAGGGGGATACGCAATGATATCGCGAGACCACCTACTCCATAAAGCCGCGCCATTGGAGTAACCGCGTTGCCTCCATGATTCTTTATAACCAATTTCAGGCTGTCAAGATTCATTGTTAACGGATGAGCAAACGAGAGATAATCGGGAGCGTTACGGAAAGGTAGGACGGCACTCTTATCAGCAAAATGAGAGAGCTTCTCTCTTGCCTTAGCCATGTTTATTGTACCGCCGAGATCAAAGATGCGCTGAACTACAATTTCGCCTGTTACAGTTTGGTTATTCATATGTATAAATATAATTTTAGAAAATGTTGTTTAGTTATATTAAAGCTCTTAATAAAAGGAGAAAAACATGGAACCATTACCGCCTCTTCATATTAGTTTGATGGTGTTGGCTTTTATTCTGCTTTTTATTGCCGTCGTTAAAGCTTTCCGTAAAAAGGGGGCATGGGTTAAAAGCCATCGCTTGATGGCCGGACTTTCTGTCATTTCTGCATTATTGGCATTTGTTGCAATGTTCACATTCAAAGCCAACGTCGGTTTCCCCCACTTTTCCAGCCCTCATGGAATCATGGGGGCCGTGATACTTTTCCTGTTAATTCTAATGCCAATTGCAGGAACATTAATGACCAAAGGTTTTCAATCATTGCGTAAACCTCACAAAATTACTGGACGGATAATACTAGTTCTCGTTGTACTTGCTCTTACTTCCGGCCTATTTTCACTGATGCAGAATTTTTAAGAATTATTATCTCTTATTTTCAGTACCTAGCACTGTGAAAACTCTATCAAGAGTGCAGCCTTTATTGTCAACAAGAACTAGCCTATGCTGCCCCGGCTCAGAAGCTACGGCCATTTCATGTATCCGTGTTGTACTGCCTAAAAACTGATCATCAATATGCCAGAATAAGGTTGCATCCGGATTATGATGCGAGGCCTTAAGAATTACCTTTCCCTCTTCACAGCTTATTTCTCGTGGAATAAACACATTGGTGTTTACTGATGGATACAATATTTCCATATTGCTACTAAGTGAAGCGTTATCACAATCACTTCTTACCGGTGGTACGCTTTTGTAATCAGAGTGTGTTTCTTTATAGTAATATTCCATAGAAGGCGGCAGAACAAACCAGGACACATTGACAATATCTGCTACCTGCTCACATTCGCTATTAACCTGCCACAGACCGCTTTTGTCAATATTAATAATACGATGATATGGGCATGATGAAACTTTTAATCCTGCTTTCGGAGCTCTTACCGCTTTTGTATCTCTGCAGTATGGCGAAGATCTAAATCCGCTCTTAGAGCAGACTTCAACATTTACTAATTCATCGTATGGCGGCTTAAACCACTCAGAATGAGGTAATTTGCTGAATATATCAAATAATATCGGAGCAGCAGTTTCTATGCCTATAAGTCCAGGCCTCCCTTCTCCTGTTGCGTTACCAATCCACACACCCACAGCATACTTCTGAGTACAGCCGATCGCCCAACCATCTCTGAAACCAAAACTTGTACCTGTTTTCCATGCAATCCTCTGAGATGACTCAAATTCTCTCCATGCCCCCTCCTCACCCGGTCGTACTACTTCCTCCATGGCCTCTAAGGCGCAATATGCTGCTGCAGCTGAAATTGGAGACAAGGCAGTTTTTTTTACTGTGATATCATTTTCTGTCCAGGTCGGTTGGAAAAATGGAGAGGAATCGGATTTGTTATTCACAGAACGAGCAAGACCTGCATAAATACCTGTCAGCTCCCACAAATTACCTTCAACTCCTCCAAGTATAATGCTGATTCCGTAGTTATCAGCATCTCTAGTTACTGTTGACATTCCAATATTGCGCAGAATCTGATGAAAACGTCCAACACCGTAACGCTGAAGCATTCTTACCGCTGGAACATTAAGGGACCTTGCCAGCGCCTTGCTTGCCGGAACAGCTCCTTCATAGGAGCGGTTAAAGTTTTTTGGAGTAAATCCACCGATATTTGTCGGGATATCCGGCACCAGTGTTGTAGGAAGCAGATCTCCATTATCCAGCATTGCTGCATATAATAATGGCTTCAATATACTGCCAGTACTTCTTGAAGCAGCAATTACATCAACATCTTTACTTTCTGACGATTCCTGAATATTTCCTGCATACGCAAGCACCTTACCGGTTGGTGCATCCAGAACCAGTGCAGCGCCATTACGGATTCCGTTACTTTCAAGTTTTTTATATCTCATTTGCAGAATCTCTTCAACCTGTTCCTGCAATTTTAAATCTATCGTCGTCCGTATTCTGAATTCCTCAGCAGATTGAACAGTATGATTTCCCTTTGCAAGATCTTTCTGTATTCTATCTAAAAGGTAGGGAGCCCTTCTTGGAATTGGTTCAGGCTCTGTCATAAGCGGTTCTGAAAGGGAAGCTTTCAGCTCTATTGAACTGATCACCCCTTTTGATTCCAGTTTTCTCAGGAGTGCATCTCTTTTTTTCAATAACCGCCCGCGATTACGCCCAGGATGCACAAGAGCCGGCTCATTAGGCAGCACTGCTAGTGTTGCGGTTTCAGCCCATGAAAGTCTGTCCGGCGATCTTCCAAAATAGCGCCACGATGCGGCCTCGAGTCCTACGCAATTCCCACCAAAAGGCGCATTATTAACATATAGCGATAGGACTCTTTCTTTTCTACTTGTTAAATCAAGTTTGACTGCATAAACAGTCTCGATTATTTTTGTCAGCCAGCCTCTTCTGCCCTCTTTTCTGGACAATCTTATAACCTGCATTGTTATTGTACTGCCGCCGCTGACTCTTTTCCCTCTGCTGATATTCTGCCGAACTGCCCGAAATAAGGCAAACGGATCAACCCCAGGATGATAATAAAATCTCTTGTCCTCAAATGCAGTTATTGCCGCAATGAACTTTTCAGGCACATTTAACGAAGGAGGAAAGCGCCACTGCCCATCTGCCGCCAGTTTTGCACCCAGAAGCGCACCTTCACGATCCTCTATTAAAAGAGATACCGGCTGCCTGAACAGCTCCATAGGATATAGAATCCATAAAGCGATCAGAAGCAGAACACCAGCAATCTTCTTACTCATTTTCCGGCATAAATAACATTCACCCATTTCCCTGGAATTCTTGAAAACATAGTTGCATCATACATCGCTTCGACTGTAACAGGAGGCATATAATATTTACCGAGATATGATGCATTCAGCTGAAATCTGTAAATACGTGGTTCATTTGCCGGCAAATCAAAGAACGTTATAACACGATCATCTTTTATATCTCTATATGTAAACGGGCTTTCTTTTTCTGCAGTTCCTTCCATACGCGAATTTCTAATCTCCCACCCCGACGGAAAGATACAGCTGAGCGCCATATTTTTAGAAATACCTCTACCAGGTTCTGAACTTACAGTAATTTCTGCCACAATGTCTGTACCCTGCTCAATACTTGCTATATCTGCAACATCACCATTTTTGTACATATATTTGACTGACATATTGACACCTTCAGATGCTGCATTTTCTGTTCCCATTACAGGAAGGCCGCTACCAACTACTCTGATCCATGCCGCATCGTCAATATTGTTTGATAGTGACATCTGCACATTCACGGCATTTTTGGAAAGGGGCAAGTCTTTCTGAATAATAGCATTTCTTGATTTAAGCACAACATCCTTCGCGCCGCTTACCTTGAGAACTGCATTAATTTCACCGCCTGCATTATTTGTACCGAAATATTTTGCCATAGCTAAAAGTGTGTATGCGGTTGTCTGCGTACTCATATATCTATCATTACAGAGATAACCCGAGATAAGCTTTGCAACCTGTATTGCCTGCTTCTCCCTTTTCAAAAGCGTAAGCGTTTCAAGAATCATCGCCTCGTCACGCTCAAGCGAACCGTAGGTTGCATCATACGCTTTAGCATCCTTAACAGTATTTGGTATGCCATTAATTAATTCGTCTGCAATTTCCTTCTGTCCTGTCAGCTGATACGCAGCAGCCAGCCTCCATTTTGCCGCAGCCGTAAGTCCGGCCATTTCCTTCATCCGGTTCATGGCTGCAAACTCCGGATTCCGCGCAAGCGCAAGCACATAAAGCCTATAAGCCTGAATCAGAAGATCGGACGAAAGAGTACCGTAGAAAGTTCCCGCATTACGCTTCTGGTATCTTATCCAGCTTTCCAGCATCCCGTTAGGAATGGAATAACCGACAGCTTTAGCCTCAAGCAGAAAGTGCCCTACATAATTTGTAGCCCATGAATCCGCTTCCCACTGTCCCGGCCAATAAGTAAATCCACCTTTACTATTCTGGAAACTTCGAAGCCTACCGATACCGGCCTGAACATTTCTTTGAATTTCACTCTTTCTATCTGCCGAAAGATCCATTAATTTACCGAGATATAGCTGAGGGAAAACTGACGATGTAGTCTGTTCAACGCATCCATAGGGATACTTGATAAGATAATTCAGCCTTTTATCAAGATTCAGAGGCGGTATTTTTGAGATTTCAATTTTAGCAGCATTCGTTCCAGCAATTCCAGGTAGTTTAACTGTTCTAGTCCAAACAGATTTACCTCGAAGAAGTGTATCAGTAACGGTATAGACAGTTCTAACAGGCGTTCGTACTTCAACATTCATTGTCTGCTTAGCTATTTCTGTCCCGCACTTGGCTGTGATATTTATCTGTATCCACCCTGCTGTTTCGCCTGTTCTCAATTCGAACAGCGAAAATTCATCTCCAGTTTCTTTAAAGCTCAGCTGCTCGCTTTTTTTACCCAGTATTACTCCATTTCCTTTTATGTCGACCTGTAAAGTAACATTCTTAATATGCTTCTCAAGTGCAAATACCGAGATTGGTAGTTTGACTGTTTCCATAGGGCCAAGGACGCGTGGAAGGGCACCAAGAACCATAAGCGGTTTTCTGACAGGTATGCTCTGCTCATATTGACCATACGCACCATCCTGTCCCGCTACGACCATAAGCCTTACAGAACCCACATATTGCGGAATTGACACCTCACGAAGATCAGTTGTTCCTCTCTTTAAATAGAATGGTCCAGCAAAGCGAACCATTGGAGGAAAGCGGTTACCTCTTTTTGCTGCCGGATTCACCGCACCATCATCACCTCCAACAGAAAACAAACGTGATATCTTAGCTCCGAAAGCTCCGCATACAAAATCGTAAAGATCCCATGTTTTTACGCCGAGTGCTTCACGCTGATAAAAATATGACCAAGGTGCGGGAGTCTGAAAACGGGTAAGATCAAGTAGCCCTTCATCGACCAGCGCAAGTGTATATGTCATGTCACGTCCACTCTTTTCCGCTACCTTGATAAGAGCTTTCTGTTCAGGCCGGAGAACTGACGGTGCATTGACAACCGGCTCAATAATAGTGGCAGGATCTTTAACCTTTATCGGAATTATGCCGTACATCCTGATAGGTAAATCATTCGCTGTTTGTCCGTGAGGTTGTATATAAGTAAGTGAAGCATACGACGTTGGCGCCATTTCACTTGTTATTGGAAGAGATATCACAGTCTCTTTTGCACTTCCTTTAACCCAGAATTGTTTTAACACCCGGCTTCCTGTTTCTATTGATACAAGAATCTGGCCGTTTACATTACTTGGAACTGTGATATAGGCCTTTTCATTTGTGACATATTCCTCCTTGTCGCAGGAAAATGAGAGTAGCGATGCGCCGCCCGGCACATTACTTTGTGATCTTCCAGCCCATGACGGCCAATCAATGTAAACCGTCTTTCCGGCTGAGTGTCCTTCGTCAAGGTCAGATGCCAGCAAAAGATACCGTCCCCATTCAGGATAGGCTACACGGAACTTCCAGATCGCTGAGCCTGATTCAAGCGTAATGGTATCGCACATGACAATCTTTTTTTCGGAAGAGGATATATAATCTGCAAGAGATTCATTACCTTTTTCCCACCACCAACGCCAACCAATCTTTACAAGTTTCATTTGGACTCTTTTGGCCTGAACTTGCTGCCCATGTCTATTGAGAGCAACAACTCTGACAGAATGCAATGTATCTGTAAGCAGCATTCCACGCGCTTTGTCACCTTTGGGTGGAAGAATACCGATATATCGGCTATAAGGAGATATCACAATCGGAGAACGATCAATGCTGAAAGCTCCGCTGTTCTCAAACACCCTTGTCCTGAGAACCGCTTTTATCATTCCTGGAATTTCTGTGGGGCACTTCAGATCCAGCGACAGCGAGGTCTTACCATTATTGTCAAGGTTTCCACTTGTAATATCATTCATTTCCGCTGTGAAATTTTTAGTAGGATCTGAAAATGTATATTCGGCGTAACGTAAAAAACTTGCTGTTAAAGGCTGCATAACAGCCGCGATGTCAAACTTAAACCCACCTGCTGTTGCTCCATGAAGCCATTGTGCGGTCAACAATGCATTTACAGCTGAACAGCCTTCAAGTGTATCGCTGTCAAAGTTCAGTCTTACCTTAAGCCTGTTGGGAACTACATTCTCGATCTTCAGAATTTGTTCAAAAACCGTTCCGCCGATCCGCACCTTTGCTGTATATTCTCCTGTCAAGGCATCGTTTGCCGTGGCTGTTGCAAAATTATAGAACCGGTTTAATGATTGAGATCTAGTTATAGTCTGAACAATCTGTCCTTTCGGATTAAAGAGTTCAAAAGTTACAGGGTGGTCAGCCGGTAGTGTCTTTGCCTTATCTTCCAGAACGAAGGTGAGGTAAATTGAGTCGCCTGGTCTCCAGACACCTCGTTCTCCGTAAATAAAACCTTTGAGTCCCTTCTTTATTGCTGTTCCACTTACATCAAAAGTACTTACTGAAAGCTCCGAACCTGGGTTAACTTTTAAGTAACCACGCTGGCCGTCATATGAGGCAACAGCGAGAAAAGGTTTTCCTTTTACCTTTATTCTTACGATACCGTCGCTTCCTGTAGAACCTTTACCTATCGGTTGATTCTGGTAATTCTGAACTGTAATATCCGCGCCACTGATCGGCTGGGCTGTGACTAAATTCGAAGCAATAATGCACAGAGTGTCATCAGATCCCTGTTTGGCAATCAACCCAATGTTAGAAAAAAAGAAATTCCGTCTGCCCGCCTTGTTATCGGAATTATACCTGCGATAATAGGCAGCATGACATGGATTCTCTCTATTATTGTAGTATTCATCCCAATCAAAATCTCCTCCATAATCATTATAGAAATCCCAATAACTTGATTCATCCTCATCGTCTTCGTTCAATTCTGCAACCTTTTCAATTTTAGCATCAGAGACAGAAACACTGTCCCCTTCACATTCATAATAAGAACCATTTTTGTTTATCCGTAATTCTATTCTGTAAATAGCGTTAGGCTCCTTCGTAAGGAGTGTTGACAGATCAAAACCTCCTCTTATCCACCTGTTTCTGGAACTCCCAGCCGGATCAAGTTCGATAGTCTTACTCCATACAGTTCGGCCTACTCTTCGAATTTCGTTGTATCCGGAAAGGTCGTTAACCTGTAAAAACTGTGATATGTTGTTATCATATATCCTGAATGCACGAACATCCACACTCTTGACATTAATTGCCTCAAATGGAATCGGCTGATCAATTGAAGCAGGCACGATATTACCTTCACCGGTAAAACGCACCTGAGGCTTTACAGTTTCAACTTCCACAGGAAGCACTTCAGCTCTTTTAAGTTGTTTGCCCGAAATGCTTTTAATGCCTGGATACACTGTTATCGTGAAATTTTCCGTAGCGCTGTTTTCCGGAAAGAGTTTAAGAATATTCTTTTCAATTGAATATGAAATGCTTGATTCTTTATCGATACTGACTAAACCATTCAAATTCTGATCCTTAAGCAGCGGGTCTGAAAATATTATGCTGATGTAAGGATTTGTACCATCAATAACACTTGTTCCAAGCACAATAAACTCTTCAATTGGCGGAACAGAAACTGATAAAGTTCCCGATTCATCGGCATTTATTAATGTTCCGCTCCACTGTACATTTACTTTTGAAGTATCAGTGAAACGTTCAACACTGTCGGCAGAAAAACTATGCTGAAGTCCATTTGCATCATGAATCCAGCGGACCTTCAACTTTCTGCTGCCCTGATTGACAATTATAAGCCTTTCAACAGCATCACCGTTTTCCACATCGGCCGTAACGATTACACCGTGAAGCTCCATGTAGCGAGCGCTGCTCTGATCTACCGAAACCAGTCCGATAATTTTCAAATCCACCGATTGCTTTAATGCCATAAAGGCAAACTTAAATACGTTACATTTTGCAGGAACGCTCATTATCTTTTTCATCGCCAGCAACCCGGTGAAGCTAGCTCCATCTTTCAAGCGGTTATCCGGTTTAAACTCCAGCGTCCTTCTGTCTGAAAACAGAGCAGTACCTTTTATTGCAGGTTCAAACTTCAGCAATGAATTGTCAACAGGCCTACCAACTGCTTCTTCGGAAACAACATCAGTTGTAAAACGAATCCTTATGGTTGCTTCACGCGAAACGATACCTGAAGTGTATGCTGATATAAAAGGCTCCCATATTTCAGCATCAATCGTCGAAAGACCTTTACTCTCTTTGTCATCAGAACATGACACGAAACACAATAGCATGAATGCGAATAGAAATAGAAAAGAGTAATGTTTCATAACCATCCTTTTTGTTAAACGCATATAAATTCTCTTTACCATAAAATAAGTGATGTTTCCATAAGGAACATCAAATAACTATCTTTGGCATCAATGAAAAACCCAAACAGGAATATTATTCTAGGTTTTCTTCTTATTATTCAGATGATGATAGGCGGCCACTACGCCTGGAGTCTGTTTTCCAGAGAACTTATCACAAAGTTCGGCTTTACAACAACAATGTCGCAAGTCACCTATTCGGTGTATCATCTTATGTTCGCACTTGCATTCCTGTTTGGTGGACGCATTCTTGAAAGCAAGGGACCCCGTTTCACGGCGCTGACAGGTGGCGTAATATTTGGAACCGGCTATCTTCTTGCGGGCATAATTCCCATTTCTGTTGTTAGCCTACCTATATGCATAGGAATCCTCGGGGGTATAGGCTCTGGTTTCTGCTACATCACACCAATAGCAACTGCCCAAAAGTGGTTTGAGGATAAAAAGTCCGTTGCTACAGGAATAATTGTCGGTTTCTTTGCTTTTGGTTCTGTCCTGATTTCATTTTCTTCCGAACTCATGCTAAACCGTGGTGTTTCATTACCCGACGTATTTAAGATTCTCGGATCAGTTTATTTCACTTTTATTGTCATAGCCTCCCTTTTTCTTAAAAATCCCAATAACTACAAATCAAACAGTGAACAGCTTCCTTTTTCAACTCTTGTAAAGGACAAAACTTTCTGGTCGATGGCAGTTCCAATGTTTGCAGGTCTCTTTGTCGGTCTTATGGTTATCGGCAGCTTAAAAAATATCGGAATCAGCAAAGACATTAAACTTGCCGGTTTTGCCGTTATGTTTATTTCTGCCTTTAACGGCGCAGGTCGACTATTCTGGGGCTGGATAATTCACAAAATAGGAGAAGAGAAATCTATCGTAATTTCACTATCCGCTCAGTCGCTGGTTTTATTCACGTCGGTTTACTGGGTCAGCGGATATTTTCTTTTCTTTCTTTTTGCCGGACTTGTCGGTCTGTTATACGGATGTACGCTTGTTGTTTATGCATCCAACATCTCAAGAATTTACGGCGTAAGACATCTATCAAACATATACGGATATATGTTTTTAACCAACGCCGCTGCAGGCATTACCGCGCCGCTTTTTGCCGGAATGGTTAAGGATCGTACAGGAAGTTATGATATTGCTATTATGATAACAGGGGTAATCTGCCTTGTCTCATTAGTGTTTTATCTTTTCCTCAGAAAAAACCCTGCGTCATCAACTTGAATACTTTCGCCCCTCGTCCAGCATAGCAAGATAATTGTCTACTGGTATATAGTTCGCCACTGAGTTTCCTGTCCCGAGGCAGTATCCGCCGCCGGAGTGGCACTTCTCGAGAGTCTCCCGTACCCGTTTTCTTATAGAACTCTCATCTGCTCTGCACAAAAAATCAACATCAATTCCGCCAAGTACAGATATATGTTTCCCATATTTGTTTTTTGCTGATGCAACATCTTCGATAGTATCTTCAAATGAATGTTTCGCGTCGATGCCTACATCATGTATCAAATCATCCATAAGCAGATCTATTTTCCCGCAAGCATGTAGAAAGTAAAGTCTATCTTTTTTGTGCGTTATCTCTGCAAGAGCTTTATGTGCAGGAAAGACAAATTCCCGAAAGTCAGAGGGGCTGAACATAGGCTGTGTTTTGTATCCCATATCATCACTTGCCCATATAATTTTAACCTTGGGAAACTCTAAGAGCAGATTAACGTAGTGCAAATGGAGTGCAAATACTTTATCATAAATAGCTTTTACAAGTTCACGGTCTTCATAAAAAGCGTAACAAAGAGTTTCATAACCCATGAGCCATGTGATCTCCTCTGCAATGTGTCCTGTAAGGCCACCGATTATTACCATGTCGTCAGGAAGATTCCTGTCAAACCATTCCAAGGCTTTAGTCTCTGCTTTAGCAAGGTCAGGCCATTGGTATTTTTCAAACTCCTCCCAATTTGTTATGGGGCCTTTATGTTCTTCTGCAAAGGTTCGCTTACCACCAGCTTTCTTTAGTTCTGAATCATCATCAACTGTTAGTCGCTCAAAGCTGAATCCCAGTTTTTCAACACCAACCTTTACATAGTCATAACCAAGAAACCGCTGTATTGCAATTTGTTTTTTGTAACTTGCGAATGGATCTGATGAATTTACAGCGCTATACACATTATACCGCTCTCCGATTGCAGATTCAAATTCAGCATCCAGAAAAAGTTCTGCAAA
Source organism: Fibrobacterota bacterium (assembly GCA_016788315.1). GTDB lineage: Bacteria > Fibrobacterota > OXYB2-FULL-49-7 > OXYB2-FULL-49-7 > JAEUSG01 > JAEUSG01. The sequence goes on from JAEUSG010000040.1 coordinate 21,983, forward strand.
GTGAGTCCTTTTTGGTGTACCTTCACGTTTAACACAACTGATGAATGCATCACCGTCCGGTTTAACTGATACAGTAAATGGTGAATATGCCATAAAACCTCCGTTATAGTTGATACTGCAAATATATTGCCTTTATTGAGATAAATCTTTGTTAATATTATCATATTTTGTTGTTATATTGCTATATTTTAGATATGGCTGAGACAAACGACTATTTAAAGCAGACCGCATTCAGCCAGGCGATGGCAAACGACAGCCATCTCTTTCACGCCTTTATATCCCGATTTGATAAAAAAGAGAAAACCATCCTGCCCCATTATCATGCAGAGCTTGAAATTATTATCCCCTTTAATGTTTTAGGCGAAACATATTGTGCCGGAAGGAAATATCCCCTTGTTCATGCAAGCGCACATATTTTACCACCCGGA
>JAEUSG010000056.1 GCA_016788315.1 Fibrobacterota bacterium
AAGCCTTGAAAAGAAATGTTCTGCCACCAAAAAAGATGGGGAAAGTCGCAACAACACTATGATTTTTTTCTTCTTCATCAAAATGGCAATTATGAACCGGAAGATGAGCAAGGCATTTAGGGAGCGAATCAGTAATGTCAACCAGGTGCTGATGCATAAGGGCATCATGAACATGAACATCTGATTGATCAACCAATAGCAACGGCTGATATTCAACATTGTCAAGACCGCCGGAGTGTGTGTCTGCAAAACTTTTTTCCATAAACGACAAAGCTGTTTTGATGACATTTTTTTTGTCTTTTGCCATTTCACTGAAAAGAGCCCTGTTCTGATGATATTCAATATCAAATATTTGCAGAGAAGCTGTTGCTGTCACAAAAAGAGCTGCTGATGCAGCCAAAATTAATTCTGAGTGACGCTTAAACCATCTAGGAAGCCTCGTCGAATCTTTCTGATGCAAATACAGCAGAACAGATACAAGTACAAGAATAATCAGTAGAAATCCATAATAAAGTGCTATCTCCAGTCGAAGCAGTCGGATAGTTTTAGTCCATTGCTCGGAAGTCATATCAATGCCTATAACCATATAAACCTTATTGTCAACCGGATCTATTACTGGAGCGAAAGCTGAAACAAATGAACCATATTCATCTTTGTAAGGACCAATAGATCTGCTCTGTCCGCTTTCAAAAACTTCATACAGGGCTTTGGGCGGTTGTTCATAAACGGTACCTGGCAAAGAGGCAAAGGAATCATTTGCAACTAAATTCTCAGGACCAAATTTCAATTGGCCATTTATTGATTTTACAGAATAAAGCGAACGGATATTTGCATTGTCAGCATATTTTTTGAATTGCTGATGATACTGCTTATATGAATCGTTTATAAGATCTGTGCTGTCAAATTTCAATGTCTGCAGTTTTTGTAAGGAAAGAGCAGAGGCTACCCCTTCTGCCTGAGTCATAAGATCACGTTTTAGAAAAAAAATGTGGCGCTTTTCATACTTGACAGCAAGCACTCCTGTCAGGATAACTACAAGCAATGAAAAAAGCAGCCAATGTTTCAGGCGGAAAAGTCTTAGAGATTTATCGGTATCCATACATTATATATAGAAGCTTAGAGAAAGCTTTGTCAACAGAGAATAATTATGATTGCTCAATGAATCTAATCAAAATTCATTCTTGAGGCTGATATGGATTTTGCCCATCTTTATCGATTCACGTACGGCCACACCATATGAAAGACCCAATTGCCCTGCTCTGGTGCCAAGAAGAATTGCAAAACCGCTTCCAACAAGCAGATCCTTATACAAGTTAATACTTCCTAGCCATGGAGACTCCGGATCACATAATCCTAAGTCTGTAAACAGTGCAAACCTTGATAAGCTGCCTGTTATAAATCTGTACTCTGTTCTGACATATAATTTTGAGAGACCAGAAAACTGCCGTTCCCTATATCCGCGAACACTTTCTGTACCTCCAACGAATGGCCTGTTACCATCTCCGAAAAGTTCGGAGGATCCAGCAACACCATCAAACGCCGCCTGAACAGCAGCAACCTGCATTGCCCTGACATTAAAAACTGCTTCACCATATACAATTGGCCTGAAAACAGGCTGCGATTTATCTTCCGAACTGATCTTGCCCGTTTCACCTGACAAATCAAGAACTAAACCTTTCTTCGGATTTCTTTCGCTGTCCCGGTTGTCAAACCTTAAACCGAAGAGAGTTTGAAAGGAATTCAGCGTTGAGGGTAATGAATCGCTAACCGCAGCAAATCTTGTTTCTGAAGAATTTATCAATCCTGTTCTTACTTTCATATTATCCGACAGCGGATAAAAGAGAGTAAGCTTGGTTTCAAGCCTGCTGTACAACTCCCTGTCACTCTTAAAATCAACCATACCTTCCGCATCAAAAAGAGTACCTAACAGCCACGGTTCGCGATATCGAACTGAAGCTGAGCTGTAATTACCTTCCGACTGATAAAAAACATTTACCGCACGACCTGTACCGAGAAGGTTTTTCAGATTTAACTTCAGAAGACCTGTTATCCTGTTTTCACTGTTTTCATCCGGAACATACCCGATAATTCCTTCCGCCTGATTTCTTGCACCCTCCCTCACTTCAATTGATGCATCAATAATACGATAACCTGTTTTTATTGAAAGTTTTGCTGAATCAACATATTCAAAAAGCTGTGATTTTTGAAGACTGGATCGTGCTGACAGCAATTGATTTTCACTCCATGGAGATCCAGCTTCTATCTTTAGAAGTTTTTTAATAAGTGATGGTTTAATTTTCTCACTACCGGGAATAGTTATCGCTCCGAAATAAAATCTATCTCCTGAATTGATTGACAATACGGGCATTAAAATGCCTGCACTATCAATAAGATCATCTACATGAACTTCTGCGAAAGGATATGCCCGTTCTCCGTGGAAATTTATGATTGATTCTATGCATTCATCAAGTCGTGATGATGTAAAAGGCCTCCCTGACTGCCATGCTGCAAAAAAAAGAAGCGAATCGGCCGGAAACTTTCCGCTGTCTGCAATACGAAGCGGACCGCAGACCTTCTGTCTGCCTTCAGTAACTTCAACTGTAACAACACCGTTTATTACACTCTTTTCTTTAAATAACACATCAACGTATCCAAGTGAGTGATATTTACTGATTGCGTAATTAACCCCTTTTTTATAAATGCTTTCAAGTTCGCTTACCTTTACTACAGTGTTACCTTCAAAAACTATGGAGCTTTGGGGGCTAACCTCTTTTATTATAAACAGAAGTCTCTTTTCATGTCCTCCTGTTACATCTATATCTACTTTAGCTCCGGTTTTTCTTCCGGAATATAGAGTGATAATTGCTGCACGATCAGCATTAAGAGATTCTGCTGAAAAGCAGCGGCCCGGTTTATGATAAAGTCTCTGACTGATCTCCTTAAAGTTTATCAGGTTATTGCCGCTGCATGACACAGCAGAAACAAAATCAGACTCACATATGTCGATAAATACTCTAACCGTTTTATTTTTAGTATTGTATGTTTTTCTTAATATGAATCCGCAGGTTCTGACAGCACTCTTTTCATAATCTGAACAGAATTTTTCAAAGGCTGAACCTATCGCTATAGAGTCTGCATCCATACCTGAAGGAAGCGGCCATAATTCAACAGGGTTCAGCACAGAAACGGCACCGCTGATAATCGCAGAATCCAGCTTGAATGCAGATTCACTAAATGCAGATATAACAAATGTTAAAATGAGGATTATTATTTTCATTAGAAATATGCCCTCAATTCCATGTTTCCTCGAATCCACGATCGCGCCTCTATACTATTACGTTCCCAGAAAACAGATAGATCAAGATCAATATTTTTTGTCGCATTAACCTTTACAGAGCCATTTGCCTTGTGTGTTATTCCTGCCTTCTCGCCATCAGCAGCGTCATAGGGCAATGAGGAAATTCCTTCGTACATCACATTTGATATAGAATAATGAACTTCACCTCTACCCTTTTCAGGTTTTGACAGAATCAGACCAATCGATAGAGCTGCAAAAGGAACTCTCCCTATATCACTTATAGAAGTAGTCGAAATGCCCCCATTTACTATAATTGGCAGACTGACAACTTTATTTATTTCAACATCACAGGTCGTCTTTCCTCTTGAAGTAACAACATTATAATCAGTAGCTGTTCTTCCCGATGAACGTGTTACCTCCTCCTGTTCCAATGTGTGTTCAAATTGTGCTTTTTCTTTCAGCAGATGGCGGCCTGAAACGGACCAGGCAATGCTGTTCCAGTTATCACGATCACCTTCACTCCGGAAGGTATATCTGTATCTGGGAATAAAACGCACTCTTACAGAATAGCGTCTTTCCGTATCGTCAAGTAGAAGCTCTTCACGCGCCTCCAACCTGTACTGAAGTGCATTCGATTCTGTTGCACGTACAGGATCGAAATCGGGTAGATATCTCCTTATTGCCGATACCCCCACATCAGAAGGCATATCCTGTTCAGCATTCCAGTAAGTTTGAAACGAAAGATATTTAAGAATATTCTTATCGTTCTTAAGTATAGGGAGTCTGCCGGGTGTAAATGTTAACCTGTATGAAAAGAGAGATTTCAAGGCATCCTTAAGAGCCGCATTTGTATCTGCCACCTGTCCGCCGTATATGTAATTGCCCCCTTCACGCAATATGTAGTCTTGAGTAAGCGGATCTTTAATATGCGTTCCCATGCCGGCATCAACCGGTATGTAAACAGGTACCAACTGCTGCGACTGTTCTGTAGAAAGGCTGTACATCATTCGCTGATCCACTGCTCTTTCCTTTAATTCACTCGAACCCTGAAATGTTATCAGATTGCTGCGGACAGTATTCATTTCACTGCCCTCATCTCTCCTGCTTGAGCGGTGAGTAAAGGCAATATCAGCTCTGAACTCTCTGCCGAAGTCAAGATATCCTTTATTTACAAATGTTACGCTCATTGCAGAATCGAGCCATTTTTCAGCGTCACCAGGAGCCGTCTTTCTATCAATTCGTCCTGAAAGTTCACTTTCGCCGGTAATTATTCCATACTTGCCGTTTCTAGCACCCATCTTTCCTTCGGCGGTAAGAGTCTTGCGGCTATAAAAGGCACCGGAACATTCATCTGAATATTCTCCCATAAAAGTCAATCTGGGAATAACAACTCCTCCACGTTTTTCACCATCTGCTCCCGCTCTTATAATGTCTCTTGTTGTATCGGATGAGTGCGATCTTATACCTTCTCCATTTATCTGTGCTCTTGATCCTGACAAATCTGTTATTGATAAAGAGAATTCACCTCTTTCTGCACTGAAGTTACGCCTTTTAAGCCGCCCTCCCTCACCATTTATGGTAAATGCATCTGAAGCATTCCAAACTGCTCCGCCCTCTAGAATTGAAAGAAATGGATCACTGTTTCTGCTGTTATAATTCCACTTTCTGCTGAATAGATAAGGATCTTCAACAGTAGAGAGAGCTCTGAAATTTTTCGAGCGCTCCTCCTGCCTGATTTTCAGAGTAACTCTGGATAACCTCACTGAAAGATTATTATAGAAAGCAAAGCCACGGTTATCACCATCATCCAGATTGGATAACCGGTTTGTATCCTTGCTGCTGGCGGAGAATTCACCCTTTATGTTGAATATTGAATCTTTATAAGTATATCCTGCATGGCCAATGTCATGCTGTAAAGGGGCAATCAGCTTTCTTCCCGGCTTATAATCACCCAACCACTCTCCGACATATCTGAAGATTCTTTTCGTCAGTGAATATGTTCCCGATTGACCAGGATCGGTAGAGTCAGTAACAGTATCGGATACATAACCTCC
>JAEUSG010000105.1 GCA_016788315.1 Fibrobacterota bacterium
GTGAGCATACTACTCTTACTGAAAAAGAGATCGCTGATATTGTAAAAGAAAAGCTTGAAATGGTTGGTCTGCGCAATATCGAGAGGAAAATGCCATCAGAACTTTCCGGCGGTATGAAAAAGCGTGTAGGACTGGCAAGAGTTATAGCTATGAACCCTGAAGTTATTCTCTATGATGAGCCTACAACAGGTCTTGATCCAATTACATCTGATACAATCAATGACCTTATTCTTGAAATGCAGGAAAAACTTAAGGTCACTTCAATAGTTGTTACCCATGACATGGTAAGTGCCTATAAAGTTGCCGATCGCATTGCGATGCTTCATGAGGGAGCTGTTATTTTTACGGGCACCCCAAATCAGCTGAAAAGCAGTCGAGACCCAAGAGTTCAGCAGTTCATTCGTGGCCAGAAAAAGCTCATTTACGATGGAACCATTGCCTCTGTTGAAGAGTCAGAACAGTTCAATCAGCGTTTCAATATCGCTGACCTTGCCGGTAAGTGATGGACCTTTCAAGAAAGTGGCAGTTCATCTTTGCTGAACGTGCCCGCAGATTCAAAACTCCTCACGACATCTCCCATTGGTCAAAAGAGGGTTTTAATATTCGATTCAAAGCTGTTGGTCAGGAACTTAAGCGACTTGTTAAACCCGAGAGCAGAATACTAGACCTTGGAAGCGGTCCTGGTTACTACACTTCTCTCCTCTCCAATCCGGTTCTTTTTGATTATACTCATGCGGTCTTTAAAAATGTCCGCTCTTCGAAAGCTTCTGATCGTGTGGTAGGAACAATGCAGTATATGCCTTTTAAAGATTCATCGTTTGACGGGATTCTCTGTGTAGGCGTTCTTCAATGTATGGATCTTAAAGTTGAATTTCTCGAAAATGTTTATAATGCATTAAAACCTGGCGGATGGTTTCTCTTCGAAACACTTAATGCTGAATGCCGTGAACTGCTGGATGACCTCAATAAGCGGGATTCAAAGAGACTTAGCCAGTACCTGAACGACAAATCCTCATCTGAAAGTCATATTGTTTACGACGATTTTGCATTATATCATGCAGACCGTCTGTCTGCTGATTTTGCCAAAGCAAAACTTAATGTTCATGCTGTAAAGTGGATGTACCCATATACTCTTTTCCCAAGATTACAGATGCGTTACTACACTAGATGTTTTTATCTTTGGGGTAGAAAGGAGATCTGACCTTGCCCATTCTTTACATGGTTTTACTTGGATTTTCTGCTCTTGGCCTATCTAAAGGTTACAAAGAGAGTGAAATGATGATGAACAAAGTTCGGGAGGAATCAGAGGAGGCTGGCTTTAACTGGGTTCTCATTTCTCTTGGAATCGCATGGCTTGCTATCATTCTCCTTACTGTTTACGCTCGCATCAAGTTGGAACTGTCGCTTCAGCTTGCTGTTGGTGTTGCAACACTTAAAATGCCAGCTCTAGTAATGGGACTCCGCTTTTTTGAAGGCGACAAATACTCCAAAACTCTTTTCGTAACTGACAAAGTTGATCAGTTGGCGAATATTGCTCTTGCCGGATTTGCAATGTATGTTTACGGCAGCAGAATGCTGGCAAACTAGCCGAGGGCTGAGCGGAGCCGAAGCCCTCTTCAAAGATTAATTCTAATAATATCAACAACTGGAGTTTTAAGCATGTTTCCGGTCTTTTTCTCTGCAAGATTAGCACCAAGAATTAATGGCCATTCATAGGCAATCGGGAAAGAGATATTTGAAGCAGATTCCTTTTTATCTCTCTCTGAAGAATCGAATATGGATCTTGCCAAATTCTCTCCTAAAAAATAACCGCTCCAGCCACCACCAAGCCCTGCAAGTGTATAAGCTTGATGGTTATCTGCCTGCATAATTAATGGTACACTTAAAGCAACGGCTGCTCCTGCAGCGGCTGAGAGTGACATAAAAACACCTTGGCCGAAAGTGTAATTATGTTTCATATTAAATTTATAACCGAATAGTGTTCCTGCTATATTACCGAGTAAAGCGGCTGAAGTATATACTCGATACTCATCAACTTCAAACAATGTCGGCAATAATGCACCTGTTGCAGTTCCCATTACACCCCCTGAAGCAATCATGAAACTTCTACCTGCCGATATTTCTTTCCCATCTATGAATTTATAACCTGCATAGTAACCTACAGGTAGGAGCGTCATTGTCAAAACGGATGCAGTACCAAAATACTCTTCTTCGGTCAAACTGTTTTCGTAAAATGAAGGTAATAAATACCCATACAAATATGCCCATCTGCTGAATGTGGCCATAACAGCTGCATTTCCATAGTCATGGTTACCAGTAAAATTGACTTTTGAACCGATATAAATACCAAGAGGAAACCCAACGGCCGATGCCCATGCAGCTGCTTTTTCGCTTGTTTTTGCTTTCGGTTCATAATAACTGTACCCATAAGAGTCATACCGCCAATTTTCGTCATCATCATCAACATTGGTAGAATTATGAAGAAAAACACTAAGCAATTGTGGGTAGTGAAAGCCTAAAAGCTCACTGCCATAGTTCATCATTGCTACTCTGCCATATCCCAATTCACGATTTTTGGTAAATAAATACGTTCCGTATAATGTAGCCCCACCTGTAAGAAGCACCATGCCAGCGATGACCTGATCGTCTACGTTTTCGCCAATAGTGTTTATTGCGTTCGGATAAAGCCAAAGTGATTTAAGTGTTGTATTACCCATAAAATACACACGGCCATTTTGTTTTTTTAATTCACTCTCATCAACAACAGTTTCTTTAAAGATTCCTATCGGCTGGTTAATTCTACTCATCTGCTCGTCAAACTTTTTGTTTATATAACCAACCTTAATCGTTTTCTGTCCACCAGTACTTTGTTCATTTACAACAATAGAGAATTCCTGTGCAAACTTATCGTAACTAAGAGAAACAATATCACTTGCTTTCGGAAATGGAATTCCAGCATCTGTCAGCGCATCAACAAGCTTTGCATATTTTGCGGGTGGTATGTATTCGACATTACCTGCAGTTGATTCCTGCGCATTTACGAATGCAGCGAATAAAAATATAATGGTAAATATTTTAGTCATATTCTATGTATACTCCATTACATAGAATATAGATATTTATTTCAACATAACCATCTTACGTGTTTTTACAAAATCACGACCAATAGTAATGCGGTAAAAATAGGCTCCGCTGCCAACACTCTTTCCATACTCATTTTTGCTATTCCACTGAACAGTGTAATAACCGCTTTCATGCTTTGAATTTATAAGAGTCTTTACAAAGCGTCCTCTTGCATCATAAACTTTGATCGAGACAGCCACTCTCCCTTTTCCCTTTTCAGCAACTGCATATTTGATCAAAGTTGATGGATTAAATGGGTTGGGAACATTAGAACTAAGACTGAATTCTTTTGGCAGCAAGCCAAAACCGGCACTATTCTTTGCAACAAAAGCGCTGTCACCGGCGATCAGTTTGAAACTTCTAACATCATCAACCTTATCGACTGCGAAATTGAATTCTCCGGCTTTTGATATTGTTACTTTCACCTTCCTCTTCATATCAAGAAGAGCAAGGTGAACGTCATCAGGAAGGCGATCCATTCCTGCAATCGAAGCAGTAAAATCTTCATTATTGTCTGTTGTTTTTATTTCTATGTTCCATATTCCATTCTTTTGTCCATCTTTTGTATATACTTCGATAAAATCCATTCCATTGCTGACGAACGCGGTGCTGAAAGTTCTTCCAGGTGCCCCGGGAGGTAACCAGCCATCTTTTCTTGCAACAGTTCCGAAAAAGTTATTCTGTGCGCTCGATTTTCCATTTGACACTCTCCACTCAAGAACCCATTTTGAGCTGTCGGCATATGCATCAACGCTAATCTTACTTTGCTTTATTACAGTAGCTATTGAAGGTATTCTCATTGTGATTGTTGATGTACCTGTATTCATAACATAGTAACCCTCCCATGGACTGAGAACTGAAATAGTGGAAGGAGGTAACCAGTTTTTATTTACATATGTGTACGGTCCCATAAGCTGATTTCCATTTACTGTAGAGTCAACAATAGCACTCCATTGAACAGGATAATTATATGGCAGAG
>JAEUSG010000111.1 GCA_016788315.1 Fibrobacterota bacterium
TTCTTTGACCTCAAGAACAGCCTCGTTAAGAAGTTCACTGTACATTTCAAAACCGACCTGACACATAGTTCCATGCTGTTTTACTCCAAGCATGTTTCCTGCTCCACGTATTTCAAGATCCCGCATCGAGACCTGAAAGCCTGAACCGAACTCTGTTAGCTGTTCCATTGCCTTAAGGCGTGATTTTCCTTCGGCAGTCAATCTTGCATAGGATTCGACCATTAAAAGCGCATACGCCTGTATGGATGAACGCCCGACCCTGCCCCTGAGCTGATAAAGCTGAGACAACCCCAGATGATCCGCATCACGGACTATAATTGTATTTGCATTCGGAATGTCTATGCCTGACTCAATAATTGTGGAGCAGATCAGCATATCTGTTTTCCGCTTGATGAAATCAAGCATAACAGATTCCATCTCATCTTCACCCATCTGACCATGCGCTACAGCTATTGATACTCCCGGTATAGCCTCGCGAAGCTCATCAGCTGCTCTGTCAATTGTCTGAACGCGGTTATGAAGGAAGAATACCTGGCCGCCTCGTGCCTTCTCCCGCAGAACTGCTTCACGTATTGCGTTTTTATCCTCTTCAAGTACTCTTGTGTGAATAGGCAGCCTGTTTCTCGGCGGAGTTGATATCAGAGACATATCGCGAACGCCAAGAAGAGAGAATTGAAGCGTACGCGGAATAGGAGTGGCTGTCATGGAAAGAACATCAACCTGTGCTTTCAGGGTTTTCAGCTTCTCTTTATGCTTAACTCCGAACTTATGCTCTTCGTCAATAATAAGCAGACCCAGGCTTTTGAAGCCGATATCTTTTCCTAAAAGTCTGTGGGTGCCTATCAGAATATCAATCTCGCCCCCCTTTGTTCCGGAGAGAGTAGCAGCAGCCTCCTTGGGGGAGGAAAAACGGCTGACTATACCGACATTAAAGGGGTAATCGCGGAACCTTTCAGAAAATGATTGAAAATGCTGAAAAGCAAGAAGTGTTGTCGGCACCAGAACTGCAACCTGTCGGCCAGATTCAATAACTTTAAAGGCTGCACGCATAGCAACTTCTGTTTTACCAAAACCTGCATCGCCGCAAAGAAGGCGGTCCATCGGCTGTTTTCTGTAAAGGTCTCCCTTTATCTCTTTTGTTGTTCTCTCCTGATCTGGTGTATCATCATAGATAAATGACTCTTCAAATTCAGTCTGCATGGTTGAATCCTCTTCGTACTCATATCCCCGTCCGAATTGACGCTGAGCGTAAACCTGAACGAGCCCTGAGACGATTTTATTCAACTCCTCTTTTGCCTTTGATTTTGTTCTATCCCATTGCTTTCCGCCAAGAGCGGTAAGTTCCGGTGCAACAGCCTCTTCTGATGCAGAGTATTTGGATACTTTGTTAAGATCCTCGACAGGTACAGAGAGTGTCGCTTTATCCTTATACTCAATTTTTATACAATCTTTTTCAAGCCTGCCGATCTTTATCCGTTCCAGCCCGAGAAATCTGCCGATTCCATGATCTACGTGAACAACTATATCACCGGTTTTAAGAGATGAAATATGGTGAAGAGTTGTTCCACCTTTGTAACGTCTGAAACGGACACGCCCCTGATACCTGTTCAGAAGTCTATTTTCACTGAAAAGGGCAAATTTCTCTGTATCAAGAACAAAGCCCTCTTCAATGGCACCTACAGCGGTCTCAATTTCCGCCTTTGCCTCAAGCGCAAGCTCTTTGAACCGCTTTTCCTGTCCTGCGTTTTCGCAGGCAACAACTATTCTGTAACCGCTGTTTGCGAGTGCTTTGAACTCCTCGAAATATCCGCTGCCGGGCCTGTTGTAGATAGGCTGAGATTTGCTGTTAAAATCAATGCTGGTTTCGCTTTTAAAGGGCTGAACTGTCAAAACTGATAGCTTGGAAAGGGCGAGATTGAAGAGTGTTTTATTTGTTAAAAGTTTTTCCGGTGCCAAATCATCCTTGCCAGGCCTTGCACTTTCTAGAAGGGCCAGAGCGTCCGTACGGGCAGCATCAATATCTGTAAGCTCGTCAAGAACTGTTACTGCATCAGGTCTTAAATAATCAAGAAGAGAGACATCTTTGTCAATAAAATCGGCAAGACGCCATTCTATGCCATCATCTTCCGAAGAAAGGCCTGAAGAACTTTTCCTTACAATCTCCCTCATCGGAATAATTGTAGCTGAAGATATCTTTTCCAGAGATCTTTGCGTAAATACATCAAAGGAACGGATGGACTCTATGGTGTCGCCCCAGAATTCAACTCGAATCGGGTTTTCAGACAGAAATGAAAAGATATCAAGAATTCCGCCTCTTATGCTGAACTGTCCTATATCGTCAATCATAGCAGTTCTGACAAAACCCATTTCAACAAGCCATTCTGCTATCAGTGCTGTATCCATCTCTTCACCGGTTTTGAGTTCCAGTGTATTATTGACCATATAGGATGGTGGAGGCACTCTGAAAAGAAGGGTGTTGAGAGGAACCGCTATTACAGCTTTTTTACCGGAGGCCAGCGCAAAAAGTGTCCGCATCCGCTCTTCAATGATGCGTCCATGCGGTTTACGTTTTTCGTAGGGAATTGTATCATATGCAGGAAATGTGCAGACAGCTTCGTCGCCAAGAAAGGATTTTAGATCGCCTTCAATCTTTTCGAGATCGTTCTGCTTTCTGATTACAAGAAGGATCTGCTTATCAGTTTCAGTGTGCAGTCTGGAACATATGGCTGATAAAAGTGAACCGCTGACTCCGCAAGTAGAAACAGTTTTCCCGGGGGAAATGTTTTTTTTGACTTCATCCAATGCCCCGGAGGGCATTTTCCTGATAATTTCCTGAAGAACCATTCGACCTAAAGATAAACTTTATTATTGCTTATATGTGAGAACTGTTTTTAAAATTCCAGAACCGGTATTTAACCTTGCCAGATATATACCTGAAGTAATTGCATTTGGACGCCATACTATTCCATTTACGGGAAAACCTGACACAAGTTTCTTTTCAAAAAGAAGCTCGCCTCTTATTGTAAATATTTTAAGGTCTGCTCCTCCCAAAACTTTTCCGTAATAATTCAAACGAACCGAACTGTTAAATGGATTCGGTAATACCTTAAGAAGTGTTCCGCTCTTTGTTATCTGAACAGTTTTTTCCGTTGAAAGGCATAAGCAATCCTGCGATGGACTGAATGCAACAGGCAATCCCTTTGATGCCCAAAGAGATGAATATCCTCCCATATTGACCACTTTTGCAGAATCAAGCCCAAGATTGTTTATTATCCATGTCCGTGCCTGTCCTGCTCGGTTACCGCTTGCGCAATACAGCAATACTTCCTTTGAATTACCTATACATGTTTGTGCATTTGCAGTAAAAGTTGAATACCAATCCAGATTACATGCACCGGGAACCATTCCCCCTGCGATTTCGGATGCTGTACGTACATCAAGTACCTTTACATCACGTTTACTGAGCATTATTGAGCGCAAAGCGTATGCATTAATCGGTGAAGGCCGCGGCGTTGACAACATTAAGAGTGATGTTAAAAGAGTGTCAGAAGCAGAGCGTCTATGGGAAACAAGCTGGTTGAATCCTGCGTACCAGAGCTTATCTGCGGGATATCCTTTCGCAGCTATTCTATTTGCTGTATTCTGGGCTAATATGCCGTTGTGACATATGACAAGCAGATTCCTTTGCACTTTCAGAGAATCAGACCATTTTACGGCGTTATCAGGACTCACATAAAAACAGGGAGCTGCAATTTCCGAAACGGGATTATCTTCACGGACATCGAATGCGATATAATCAACATTTGCGGTTTTCCAATATGTCAAAAGCGAATCTGTCATTAGGGTTTGACCTGCAATATTGATAGACAGGAAAAGCAAAAGAAATAAAGACAAACCCACCCCTTGCCCCTCCCTTTTTCCCAAAGCGGAAAAAAGGAGGGGAGCATGATTTAATACATTCATCCCCCCTTTTTTTGCTCTGAAAAAAAGGGGGGCTAGGGGGGTTCTATAATTCACAGTCATTGCTTCATTTCCGGTTTAAGTACAATAACATTCTCATCGTTTTGGGAGACAGATCGAAGGAGCCTAAGAGCCTCCTGACCTACTTTTTCAAGCGGCTTAAATATATTTAACGGTGCTAGATAATCCTCAAGGTCGCAGTAATTAACAACAGTCAACGGCTCAAAATCGATTAGTGCCTTTTTAGCAGCAGCAGATACACCTTTGGCAATGATATCAGACTGAAAAAATACGCCGTCGAAATTTCTTTCGGCTGAGAAAAACGTTAGCGCCTTGACCATGGAGTCGTGGTAACTGTAATCACATGCAACAGTGTGCAGCTCTATGCCAAGACTGTCAGCACGACTCACAAATGCATCGTGCAGCTCTCTTGCAAATGGCAATATACCCTCTCTCTCCCAGTTTATGGGACCGGTAAATACTATGAGACGCCGCACCTTACGCGCTGCAAAAATATCAAGAGCGTGATTGGCAGCTGCGGCATGGTCGATAAGCACCTGTTTTACAGGAAGAGAATACCTTGAAGTTGCAGCTACGAATGGTATTTTAAACTTAGTAAGCCATTTTATATCATCAGTATCCAGAGGAGAAACTATGACAATGCCGTCAAAACGTCCGTAAATAATTGCCTCTTTCAGAACCTCATTGCCTCTGTCTTGAATTGACATTCCACGTATAAAATGGAAATGGAGTCTGATTTTACCGGTCTCGGCATAGCTGTGCATCGACTCAAGCAGCGGAATCATATAATTATCGTTTGCAGAGAAAATTCCAAAGGCGATAACTGCAACATCAGAGGCTGTTTTTCCAGCCTTCCGTTCAATCATTGCAGGATTTGGATACGCACCCTTGCCATGTTTTAGAAAGAGATATCCCTCTTCTGAAAGCTGCTTAAATGCCTCATGGACTGTTGACTTACTTATTCCATAAGAATCAGCAAGAACCCCAAAGGAGGGCAACCGTTCACCGGCAGCATACTTTCCTTTACGGATTTCATCCTTAAAGCGATCACAAATCTGAGTTGAGATCAGATCCCTGGATTTAATAATATCCACGTATTAGATTATTTAGGTTTTGAACGGCTCATTGTTTGGATCAGATGGTAACCGAAGTCAGTCTTTACCGGTCCGTGAACCTTACCGACCTCTTCGAGAAAAACAACCTGATCAAATTCAGGAACCATTTCTCCAGGTTCAAAGGTACCTAAATCTCCACCATCTTTTCCTGACGGACATTTTGAATATTTTTCAGCAAGCTTTGCAAAATCTTCGCCTTTGGCTATTCTTTTTTTAAGCTTTTCACACTCTTCTTTGTCTTCTACCAGTATGTGTCTTGCTGTTGCTGCCATTGTCAACTCCTTATTTTAATCTTCTATAAAATTTAAGTCCATAGTAGATTATAATAGAAGTTGGGCTGTATGCTCAAGAGCTTATACAATCGAGTACATACCTGATATCAGATTCATCCAGCTGATCATGTGTCGGCAGTGTCAACAGATGTTCTGAAAGCCAGATTGCATCAGGAAAAGAGGATCTCACCTCTTCAGGAAGTAGATAACCTGGCCAATGAACCAGTGTCTCAACTCCTTCATCAAGCAGTTTCTGCTGCAATGCTTCCCTTTTTTCCGTTAGCACCGGATAACCGAGCGGAGATGCCTCTGAAGGTAAGGAATTGAAAGGGTTCATTCCGGAAAGTTTTTTATGA
>JAEUSG010000253.1 GCA_016788315.1 Fibrobacterota bacterium
ACAATTACCGGACTTGAAATTGTCGAGTCATCATGGAACAGTCTTCTTGATAAATTTGCCATGCGCGCCATTGGTAAAGCGAAGATTCCGCCGCTACCGGGAGAATATCAGGAACTTACAATTAATTACAAACTTGTATTAAGGCGATCAAAATAAATGAAAAGATTTGTTTCAGCAGTATTTATTGCCGCAGTCTGTTTATTCGCCCAGGAGGAGCTGTATATCGAAAGTACAGCTGATGGTGCAGTGAAGATGAATATCGCAGTTATGCCGCTTGTTGTTACTGCTGGCAAGGGCAGTGATGCCCCATCAAAAGTGGTGGCATCAGATCTCCGGTTTTCCGGACGATTCACTGTTTTTGAGATTAATAATGTCGATACGCTGCTATTTCGTGAAAAAGGGATTACTGTATACGTTTCCGGTTCTGCTGCCTATCAAAACGGCAAAGCAATACTTTCCTACGAACTGCATGATGCTTATTCAATGAATTTAATTGTAAACAAAAAGTATGAGGTTGCTGAAAGTAACATTAGAAGAGCCGCACACCTTTTTTCTGATGAGGTTGTTTATAGACTTTTCGGTGAAAAAGGTATCGCTTCAACACGAATTGTTGCTGTTCAGAAGAGGGGAGGAGCAAAGGAGATTGTCCTTCTCGATTATGACGGCCATAACATGACAAGACTTACGAATAACAATAAACTTAACCTCACACCTGCTTGGTCACCTGATAATCAGGCAATAGTTTATACTTCATACAGGCAGGAAACACCTGCTCTTTACGTTTCCATGATATACACTGGTAAAACAGATCGGCTTACAAAGAATTCACGATTAAACTATTCTCCGTCATGGAATGGTGTTGAAGATGTCATTGCATTCGCATCCTCTCAAAGCGGCGAATGCCAGATTTATACCATAGACAGAGATGGCGCTAATCAGAAACAGTTGACGTTTAGAAAAAGCATTGAATCTTCGCCCTGTTTTTCGCCGAATGGTTATGAAATTGCCTTTACTTCTGACAGAACTGGAAATCCGAACATATATGTCATGGATAATGAGGGAGGCAATCAGCGCAGGGTCACATTTACCGGTAAGTATAACGACGCTCCGAGCTGGTCTCCAAGAGGAGACAAAATTGCCTATATGTCACTTGAATCAAGCGGATTCAACATATACACTGTTGATGTTGACGGATCAAACCCAAAGCAGCTGACTAAGGATACCCGTTCAAATGAACACCCGTCCTTTTCTCCGGATGGACGACTTATTGTGTTTTCGTCAACACGGGGCGGTACCAGCGATTTATATATTATGAATGAAGATGGAAGTGAACAGACTAAAATTACAGTCACAGGCGACCTCTTTTCGCCTGAATGGTCGGGGTATCAGTAATATGGTTTACAAAAATATTATCATTGTAATGATGCTTCTGTTTATAGTGTCCTGCGCACCTGCAGTAAGAAAAACTGTACGGCCGGATGGTGCACGTAATAATGATGTTTCTGCGTCTGCTAATTCCAAAGGTCATCACGTTGTGCAGGATGTCGTTGCAGCAACCGAGGCCTCTCCGCAGGACGGGGCAGGAACCTTTCAATGGCAGACCAAAGAGACAAATACTGGTGGTCTATTTGTCGATATACCTTTTGAGTATAATTCATTCACAATTTCTGAGAAGGGGGCTGTTATTCTGAAGAATATCTCTCTCCATCTTCAGAAAAAAGGTGAGTTAAAACTTGTCATTGAAGGTCACTGTGATGAACGTGGCTCCGATGAGTATAATCTGGCCCTTGGCGAAAAACGGGCAGAAGCTGTAAAAGAATATTTGTCAGGTCTCGGAGTTGATAAGATTAGACTTTCGTCGATAAGCTTCGGTGAAGAGCGTCCTAAGAACAGTGCCGGGACAGATGGAGCTATGGCAGAAAATAGAAGAGTTCAATTTGAGGTTGTAAAATGAAAAAAGCAGTAATCTTAATATTTCTGGCAGCATTTTTTCTCGGCGGCTGCGCCAGCCGTATTGCTATTGTCAAGAAGGATGAATGGGAGGCTCAGAAGGCGGAAATTAAACGGATGCAGGATCTTATGGATGCATATCACAGGGATGATGTGCAGCAGCTAAAAATTCTCCGTGCCGATATTGGGCAGATGGTAGGTGAGATTAATCACAACCTTAACAGACTCTCAGGTCAGCTCGAAGAAAATAAATATGGTTTGGAAAAGTTGTCTCAGACCACAGAAAAACTTTCCGAGCGCAAATACATAATCAAAACGATTGCTAAGGGAGCGGATTCCTCTTCGGCAGCAGTTACCGATACCACGGCTGCTGATTCTGTGATTGTTGAAGATCAGATCAATGTACAAAAACTCTTTCAGGTGGCTCGTAAGGACTTCAGCTCACAGGATTACGACAGAGCTAAAACCGCTTTTGAAGATATAATAGCAAAGTTTCCTGCGTCAAATCTTGCAGATGATTGTCTTTACTGGATAGCTGAAATTCAATATGTCAAGAAGCAGTATAAAGAAGCAGTTCTTATTTATAAGAGAATAGTAAAAGAGTATCCATCGGCAGATATAGTACCGGCAGCTATTTTCAAAGCAGGGTTATGTTTTGATAAGATGGGAGATAAGACTAATCAGCAGAAGGCTTGGAATGAACTTCTCGAAAAATTTCCCTATTCGGACGAGGCTTTGCAGGTTAAGGCGAGAGTCAGCCCTTAGGCCTTGAAGGCTTTTTCCTCCAGATTGTCATATAACTTGTAAAGTCTATCAACGATTGTCCTGACTCCGTGTCTCTTTTTTACCCAGCTCATACCAAGTTCTGACTGTTTTGCTCTATATGTAGAGTCATCTATCAGTTTTTCAAGCCGTTCTTGCAGCGTGTTTGACTGAACATTAACAAAGGGATGATCCGGCATCAAGGTTTCCATTCGTGGTTGGATTTCAACACACACATTAAGTCCCCTGCTTAACGCTTCAACAGCAATCATTCCGTATCCGTCACCACCAACGCCTCCAATTTGATCAATCAGAATATGAGAATGCAAGAGTTCATTTAACACCTGCTCATGTGATAGACCGTATAAGAAAACAAACTCAGCGTTTCTGCCGACAATAGCTTTTTGTGCAGCATTAATTATTGCTTCGCTGCCTTTGTACGGCATATGTTCACGCGTTCTGATTATGTGTACTATACGTACTTTGGAGGTAATCTGTTCAACCGGAACTCCATCGAATTCCGGCATTGGAAGATATTCATAAATGCTTCCCGGATAGCTAAAATGAATATCCCACTCACAGGTTAAATTAGCGTCTGCAAGCCTGTGCATTGTGGGGGATACCCCTTGATTTCTGAAATCGTCACCATGATAATTTGCAATGAGTATCTTGCCCATATTTTTAAGTATTGGAAGCAGACGGTAATCTTTATAAAAATCGATACCACTTTCCAAATGGTAGATATCATAATCCAGCAGGTTATGCTTTTTAATAATCTTGTTGATCTTTCTGCTGTATATGAAGTCTTGTAAATTGAGTGCTGCCCTGTGAAACAAGGATGGTTTGCAGAATGGAGGTGTTCCTGATAAAGTGCCGCGAAAACCATCAATAGTAGAATTCTCAATCAGAAGATTCCGAAGTTTTAATAATTTCAAATCACTGACATTGGGCCGAATGTCGAAACATATGCCTTCTTCAAATCCGGGGTGCCCCTTTATCATTGTCACAAATTCTGCAATGTTTCCTCTTCTGCGATGTTCCTGTACA
>JAEUSG010000257.1 GCA_016788315.1 Fibrobacterota bacterium
ACAAACTACGCACAAAAATACCTGACATCACCATAAGAACAACCTTTCTTACAGGCTTTCCAGGTGAATCAGCAGCCGATTTCAAAGAGCTTATGGTATTTGTAAATAAGACCAAATTCGGAAGGATGGGCGCATTCGCCTACTCACCGGAAGAGGGCACAGCAGCTAGCCGATACCCTAACCGCCCATCTGATCGAACTGTGAAAAACCGTGTAGAAGAGCTGATGTTTGCACAGAATGACATTATTCATAATGCAAATGTTAAGTTCATAGGAAAAACTGTGAAGGTAATTGTGGACGAGATTGTCGACGGTGTTCACATATGCCGTACGGAACGTGATGCACCGGAAGTAGACTGTGTTCTGATTGCAAAAAGTATTAAGGCAGCTCCCGGCGAATTCAGAACGGTCAAAGTAAAAGAAGCTATAGGATTAGATTTATATTCATAACAACTTACCAAAGAGGGAAAAGAACATGAAATACTGGATAATCGATGAGCTATCAAAGATAGATCCGCAAAGCGGAAAAGTCACTGGCGGCACAATCCAAAAAAGCCCGGAAAAGCTGGTAGCAGCAGGCAATGAATTTGTCTCATTCCAGCTAATAATCAATCCGGAAAACAATGAAAAGAAACCGGTCAGAATCAATGTAAAAGCAAAAGGGATTTCAGCTGACGTTAAAATTTACCGCGAACATTATGTTCCAATCCATGGTAAATATTATCCAGACCCGTTAGTTCCTTTCAAAGCAGGCACCCCGATTCCAATTTCGGGGAACTACTCAAATGTACCTAATCAGAAATATCATGCATTCTGGATAGATTTATTTATCCCATCTTCTTCAAAAGCTGGTGATTTTTGCATCGATGTTAATCTTGTGTCAGGAGAAAAGCAGGTCGCGGAAATAAAAATACCTTTGACTGTTCTTACGTTCACTCTACCAGATAGACCTTCTTTCACACTAGAATACAACAATTACGGCAATCTTAATACAGCCGTGATAAGCAGAACAAGGGAGGAATCACTTGCGTTTCAGGCAACTGCAGAATATGAAAAGCAGCTGCACAATCACCACAGACTGGCTCGAGAACACTGGGGAACCGTCAATGTTCTAGGTTACGGACAGAACGGCAATTACAGCCAGAGCATGGCACCGGTTCTGAATAGTGACACATTCCTGATTGAATCATTCAAAAATTACGATAAACGTTTTGGCCCATTTCTTGACGGTTCAGCATTTAAATCTGGTTATGGCAAAGGTGTTCCTGTTTCAGACTTTTACCTTCCTTTCAACTATACCTGGCCTGCTCCATGGGGTTACTTTCCATCAGAGAGCTATCAGGAGATAATTACAGCTGGCATAAAAGCATTCGATGCACACATTAAAAAAATGGGGTGGAACAAGACAAATTTCCACCTGATGATTAACCATAAATCGCGCCGCAGTATAATTCCATACAACGGAGATGAACCAACACGCATAAAAGACTACGGTATGCTTAAATACTACCTCACCGCCGTGAATAAAGGTAAACCCAAAAACAGCAGAATCCATGCACGCCTTGATGTCGGCCATTATGAATGCGATCATATAATGGACGAATGCGACTGGATTGGCAACGAAAGAAAATGTGTACACTCATCTGTCCTAAACGGCTACTCTGACTTCTGGGTAACCAGTATCAGCCACGGCAAAAAAGAGTCTCTGGAAAAAAGGCGCAAGAGGGGTGAAATAGTCTGGCTTTATCAGGGAGCTTCAACCATCAGCCGCCCCCTCTCCGATCAGGCGCAGGTTCTGCTTGAAGTCTACCGCAAACGTGCTGTAGGATATTGCTTCTGGTCATGCAATTCATGGTCTGGAAACCCATGGAAAGAAACAGGTAAAAGACTCGGGTTCGATTATCTCTTCTATCCCGGCATGGATGTTGGAATTAATGAACCGCTACCCTCTCTCCGGCTTAAAGCTGCCAGAAGAACTGCAATGGATATTGAGTATCTTGAGCATGCTGTTAAAACCGGAAAAGGCGGAAAAGCCATTAAACGTCTGAACGATTTTGTCGCGCACTATGCCCCACATAAAATCGATTTTATGGATGACAATGTTTCAAATGTAGCTAAAGTTGATTTCCTTAAGGGTGACACCTGGAAATCATTCAGAACGGATATATTGAATCTTATTTCCAGCGGATCTTCGAAGTAAAAAAGGCGGACACGCCTAATACCAGGGGGGAGAGATAAAACCAGCAAAGCCATAGAGGCAGAGCGGTTGTCACTCCCCTTTTTTTTGTCACTTTTGCGCCCAGCAGAAAGGTTGACAAATCCACAATTACCACAGCAACTGCCGGCCAAAGTAAAATTCCATTTTCGAACAACAAAATGGCTATTAACGCAACCACAACTGTTAAAGACATTAGAGCGCGTGCCAGCAACATAATATGCATAGATAAATTGGGCAGAAATGCACCAGAAGCCCAACGTATTCGTTGAAGTAAAAATGCTTTAAAACTTTCTTCTGGTTTTGTCAAAACAGGTACGCATTTTTCAAGAACAGCTATTTTCTTCCCGCGTCTTTTAAATGCCAGCATCAGCTGATAATCCTCAACAATGTTTGCACCAAGAGTTTCATAGCATCCTACTTCATAATAGTCACTCTTAACATACCCCATATTATTCCCCATTGATGACAATGGCCATCCAAGTTTGGCAGAGAGATGAGCGATAGTCATTAAATAATGGAGATCAGCACGCTGAAATTTTGACAGTAAGGAATTGTCGGAAGCTATATCTGTAATTCCAAAAATGAAAGAGTAACCTGCCCGGAATTTAGCCAAATAGAGTTCAATGAAGTTGTTTGCAGCCGTACAATCGGCGTCAAGCTGAATAATGAATTTTCCTTCAGAAGCTGCTATGGCTTTATGAAGGCAAAGCTGTTTGCCTTTGAGCTTTTCTCCATTTCTATCAGCATCTGAAATATCAATCAATCTGAAGAATTCATGACTGCTGCAGAAATTACGGGCTATTTCTGAAGTTCTGTCTGTCGATGCATCATTTACAACAATGACTTCATAATCACTATTTGGCACAGTTTGAACCGTAAGCGATTCAAGAGCAGACGATAAGGTCTTCTCTTCATTACGGGCACAGACAATTACTGTAATTTCTGGCATTTGGTAAATTTATCAAAGTTAGAAACTGATAAAAAATCTAATTCCGGACAAAAGCGGTTCCAGAAAGGAAAATAGCATTATCCACTTAAAAAATGCTGAATATCGTATGAACGACGTACCCTCTTTTACAGAAAAGTAATAAGTTAGAAACGCTGCTGAAATTGCACTGCAGATCAACCAAAGCTGACCAATTTCACGATAAGCATACTGCATATAATGGAAAAAGCCCCAGAGATTGAATCCAAATAGGGTAAATGGCAGAGTCAACTTAACAAAAAGAAAAATCACAAACCATATTCCTGTCCAGACATAATGATTGTTCATATACAGGGCAGATAGTCTATGAATGATAAATCCGGCGAACATGAGCACCATAAATGAAACAAATGCAGCCAGCACATTCCAAATAACCATAACAACCATCGCAGTAACATTTCGCTTTCTGTGAAACTCGTCAGAGACAAACTGATTGTCTGAAAGGTCTGATTCCATATGCAGTGCTGCAGGATCAAGAATAACCTTCAATATTGATGATTCCGCCTGAAAAGTGATTACAGTATCATTTGAAAAGCCTCCAACCTTTAACAGCGTATCACCTTTTCCGGAATTGTCGATCATGAGTTCCACAGGACAAACTGCATCCCCTTTATTGCTCAGTGATATTGAGACTTCATATTTACCGCCGAATATAGCACCCGGCTTTTGGATCACACCTGAAATACCATAAGAAGGCCGTTTAGAAGAATTCAACCATAAATCTTCGTATAGTGTATCGCACCTATAGCCAATTGCGCATCGCAGAACTGAAAAGAAACGGAGTTGAGAGTCATTCATATCTCTCGATGGCACTACCCGTCCCAACGCTTCTGCGTAAGGATCCAAAAGAAATCTGCGTATCAAAAGAGGTTCAAGAATGGGATCTTTCTTTTCCTGGCTCTTTATGTATTTGATTATCAACTCAAGAGCCAGACCGCTGCTCTTGAAAAAAAGGTGTGAGCCGCTATCACCGGCCAACGTTTTTTCAAATGCTTTTTGATAAAGAATTATACCTGCACAAAGATGCAGGCGGTAATCATTGGTTGTTTTATAACCCCAATACTCTTCAGGTACAAAAAGGGTATCACCTTCAAGGCGGGGAATTGAGCTGGTTTTTTGAAGTACCGGATTTGGAACAGCCAAAGAATCTTTAAATGTCTTTGTTCCGTAATCTCTTACAATTGAAACAATGTACCTTGTAAGAGCATCCTCCTGACTTTCTGCCGCCAACAACGTCGGCAGCAGAACCATCAGAAGTAAAAGGACAGATCTGCAGAGGCGCAAAAGCTTAAGCCTTGAGACCCTTCATCTTCACACCCTTCATAATCTGTTCACGGAAGAACATGAAGAGCAGCATCACTGGAATACACTCTATCAGCGCTAACGCCATCAGAGCATTATATCCTGCACCGGACGCACGCAGAGCTTCAGAGGCTTCACTGGTTGCCTGTTGAGCTCCTGAATTTACAAGATATTGCTGAAGCTGGAATACAATAACTGCAAGCGGCCATTTTTCCTGATCATTTTGTAGAATAATCCAAGGCCCCATGAAGTTGTTCCATGAGTTAACGAAGGCTACATAACAGGTGAATGCAATGATAGGTCTTGCAAGAGGCAGCATAATCTGGGTGATAATGCTTATTTCAGAACAACCGTCAATTCGGGCAGCTTCGATATATTCCTTATCGATACTGTCAAAGAAGTTCTTTAACAGTAGAAAGTTATATGAATTGAAGGTAACTGGAAGAATAACACCCCAAAAGCTTCCGATAAAGGAAAACGACGGAAACTGAATACTCGTAAATGGAATCATTGGGATATAATCGGTTGGCCACGGAAAATGGGACAGCAGGAGGAAAGAGGGAACCATCTTTACCTGTGCTGGAATCATCATCGTTGCAACGCACATATAAAAGATAGCCTGCTTTACCCTGTTTGTATGTAGTCTTGAAGTTGTATAAGCAAGAAGCAGTGTTGATGGTATCTGAACAGCTAAAACACCAAGCGCCAAAATCAGCGAATTCTTGACATACAAAGTCATGGGATATTTAAACAGCGAGGTTGCCATACCGGTTTTGCTGCCGGTTAAGCTTCCGAACAATAGTTTGTATGAAGCAAAACTGATTTCCTGCGGAATAAAACCTATAGGATTGGCATATATTTCAGCTGTTGTTTTGAGAGAAGTCGCAACCATCCACCAAACCGGGAAGAGATGCATTACAACACCGAGCCACAAAAACACGGTAATACCAATCAACAATAGGCGAACTCTTATATGTTTACGACCAATTTCTGGAATTATTGGCATAGATCAATTCCCTTCCTTAATCAACTTGAGAGTCTTCTTGTCCTCTCCCTTATCCTTGTCTTCCTTGATATAAACACGCTGCAGGATAGTCAGGAACATCAGGAAGCAGAAATAAATAACTGCAAGAGCGTTACCTTTTCCAATTTCCAGATAATCAAAGGTCATTTTGTAAATATAATAGCCGACAACCAAAGTTCGGTCACCAGGACCACCCTGCGTCATAATCAGCACTTCATTCATAACTTGGAACGAATGCAGCACCGCTAACATAAACATAGTTACGATGATTGGCCTCAGCCTAGGTAGTGTAATGTGCCATATTTTCTGAACAAAGCCACAGCCGTCAATTTCTGCGGCATCATAAAGGTCCTGTGGGATACCCTGCAGTGCCGTGATATAGATAAGACCAGGCGAAAACATAACAAGACCGGGAAGGACAAGACAGAACATAACAAGATTTGGAGAGTTAAGCCAACGCGGGTAGATTCTTTCCGCTTCAGGCCTTCCCAGTAAATCATACACCTGGGCAATAATACCATTTAAAAGTCCATAATCAACATTATAAAAGTACTTTAGAATAATTAAACTGGACATACCGGAAACCGGTATAAACCAAAGTATCATCATTATTCTTATCAAACCTGGACTCATCTCAGTTAGTAAAATCGAGACAATCACCGGAACAAGGAATGTTAAGCCTAAACTGAGAAAAACATAGAAAAGGGTGTTACGCCAGATTACTCCCATGCCATTATAAATTGATTCTATCCCATAAATAATCTTAACCGGCGGAGAAGGAGCTACACCATTCTCCTCCTGATAGTTTTTGACTTCGCCGGAATAAAAGCTCTTTGCCATCTTTATAGAAAAAGGGGCAGAATTAGGATCGCTCAAAACAGCTTTATAGTTGTCAAGTCCGTTCCATTGTGACTTTTCCATATGGAACTCTTGAAATGAGACCAGAATACCTATAATAAGCGGCAACCAGCCAAACACTACCTGAGCTACAAGTCCAGGAAGACTAACGCCCCAGCGGAAAAGGAACATCCGGAGTTTGTAATTTTTATCTGAATGTGTTACAATATCATCACTCATAAGCCCTGCTCTTTCCTGAATTGTTCCAGTTTCTTTATAGAACGGAGGTAGCCAGCTCTCCCGGCATTACTAATAGTATCTACTTTAGTATATTTGACAATTGACTGAAGATAATTATGTACCTTATCCTTATCATTTTCATCCTTAAAGTTAAGCAAACTGGAGTTTACATAACCTTCGCAGGACGAAAGAATCTCATCATAATTCGGTACACTATCCATCAGAGCCTTTTCGAAGATCATATTTACTTGATCCTGAATGGCACGCAGAGAGATTGGACTAAGACCAAACTCTTCAAATTTAGGTTTAGTAGCACTTATGCTTGTTCTTTTTTGAACGGCTCTCAGCGAGTCGTAAAAATCAACCATTATAGGCGAGAAAAAACCTCGATAATCAACATCAAGTGATTTAAAATCTATATCATAAACTGATGCCATGGCATTGCGCAGAACAAGACTTTCAGTACCCTGAAGGCGAGCTTCCTTGACATCAAAAAAGAGTGCATTATATACAAACTCAGCATACATGAAGGATTTAACCCATTCTACAGCCGCATACAGTTGATCTGGACTCAGTTTCGGACTAAACCCTACCAAATCACAATCGGATAACATTGAATTTGGATACTCTGCGGATCCTGGCGTGGTTGTTAACCCTACTATTTTTCCGAACTCCTTATCTCTGCCGAATATTGAATACTTGGAATTTAATGTTTTGGTCAATACTGCGCTTGAGAATGTATAGGCGATACCAGCTCTACTTCCAAAAAAATCATCCTGAGCAGCATCGTAGGTTACTTCAACCCCTGTTCTGATGGTTTTATCGTACCATACCAAATCATGAACTTTTTTCATGCCTTCTTTAAACCGTTTGTTGCCACTATCAAACTTCCAGGTAACCTCTTTGCCACTAAATTTTAGGTACTCAGTCTGATCCATCAGGCCATATGCTTCCATATAAAGCATTGAGCCTGGTCGTTGAACATACCCTTTACGTTTACCTGTCGGATCTGTACTTTTGTATAAAGAAATAAGTTCTACGAATTCGTCATAATTCCAATTAAATGGTATATAAGGACGCCCATCTACAGGATGAATCCATCCTTTCTTCTGAAACCAACCCATCATGACTGGACTTTCCTCTATCCAATCTCTTCTATACATTAAAGCATCAATTTGTAGGTTTCTACTCGGAATTCCATATTTACGACCACCATATGTTGCATCTGACATTGGTCCAACAGGAAAATTTTTTGCCTGATCCCAGTCAGCAATCAAATCTGTTATATCTGCAAAAAGTCCCTGTTTAAGAATTCTTGGGCAATCCTTGCGCTCAAGTTTATACATGGCTGGCGCCCGACCCGATTTCAAGGCAACAAGCATCAGAGAATTTTTATTCGCGCCTATTGCAGAGAAGTTGAGATTTGCTGCCCGAACCATTGGATACTTCAGCGAAAATGTTGCATGATTGTAAAAGGGCAGCAAAAGAGCCTTTATATCAAGCTCATGCATCTTCTGTTCTATGAGCGTCTTGAAGTATGAACCTGGTTTCTCATCCCATGGTACGCAGTAAAATTCGGCAGATATTGGGAGATCCAGATTTCTTGCTTTATCCTGCTCTTTTTCAGACAACTGAAGGAATGCCCTTCTCTGCTCCTGTTGTTCCGCTACAGAAAGTTTGCGGAACTGGTCAATTGTCAGATATTTATACGGTCCCGTTGGTCCTGATCCTAAAAACTGGGCTGTCAATTTTTCTGCCGAGCTGGTTGCATAGAATTCAGCAAATTGTGCGGCAATGGAATCACGAAGCGCCACTGTATGCTCATAAACTGGAACCGGTGAAGTTGAATCCACAACTTTAACCGTATACGTGGACTTAAGTGAAGGTGGGAAAAGCATCGGGAAACGGGAAGTGACCTCTGTATAACCTGTGAACTTTGCCCTTTCAGGTGAGTCCTTATGAATGACATGTGTAAAAATAAACGGATACTGCATTTCCAAAAGACTTCTCTTAAGCATCAGCTCCATAGCAAACAATCTGCCGCCGTATATCATACGTTGTTCCGGGAAATCATATACTCCGGCGTCATTGTATATCTGATACTTATCGTCGTCAATCAGAATAACAACAGTATCTTTGCGATAATCGAGCACCTGCTTAAGTAGAGATAGCTGTACTTTTACCCTATCCCTGGCACGTCCCTTTTCATTTTTTGCCAGAAATTCCTCTACGGTAGGTAAGACAACCGTCTCACCAAGTGATTTTCCAATTCTGGTAAGGATAACGTACAACAATAGAACTATCAACAACAATCCAACCGCAACTTTCGCCATGAAAATATAGCGACCATAAACGAGCTGATTATAGGATTTAGAGCTGTTGTAATCTTCCTGTGCCTGCGTAATTTTTTCTTCGGCCATTGTGTTTCCACCTGATTAAGATGTTATTATCTATGTCAAGACCCGATCCACCGCATTAACCGGTAAACCGCAGAAAGGGTATTATATATTAAACCTCACTTAATTTTCAATAATTTTTTGGGATAACCGTTTAATTTGCATTCTTTTTAGTATAAAGTAGATAAAAACCTGATGAATCAGATCTTTGAAACAGGCTGTTTGAATCCATATGAATAATGATGGATTCTCTTTTTCTTATGTCTAGTACTATATATTTCCACCTGAAATAGTCCTGATTTATGAACTTTATTTCACGCAAATCTTTCTGTCGTTTCAAATGTGGAATAAGCTCGTTCTCTGCCGAAACATTTGAACCTTGCGGTATTGATTTTATCAGTTTTATGACTTCTCTGCTTTCGGCTGTTACGGCTGCAGGGGCGGTAAACGAAACAGACAATATGACAATCATAAGCGAAACAATCAGCGCTGAACGGTTTGACAGTACGCGCCTTATGGTAGCAAATCCAAATGCGCTGCCTGCAAAAAGCCATGGAACAACGGCTGAGGCATAGTAGAGCTGGAGATTACGCTGCTGAGCACCATAACTCAACGTATGAACAAGAAATTCTGGCAAAGCGGGCAATGACAAAGGGGTAAGGATAGATAATATCCCGGTTCTAAGAATCAGCTTAATAAACAAAGTCCAGCTCTCAACAGTAAACATATGGTGCGGATGTGTGATAAAGTGACCAGCAATTGCAAATGGTGAGGTGCCATAAGGTGAATAGCGCTGCATATAATAAGCGAGAGCAGTGCCTCTATCGGGATCTGACCAAACCTTTAAAACCAGCAAACAGGTTAATAGCGATAGCAGTATTGCAGATACAGCATATACACGTTTGCCACGGTAAAAAATCAGAACCAGCCCCAGAACAAGAGTCGACATCCATTGGTTCTCCTTGGTTCCCAACAGAACAATCATACTGAAAACAAAAACAGCATGCCGTTTTGCTGTCAGCGAATAAAAAATCATCGCAATGGCAAGCGGTTGAAGCATTTCAAGATGAAAGTCGAAGGCAACACCTTTAATAATCCATGGATTCATTAAAAAGGCAAGAGTGAAAGCGGTTGCAGATATTGAACATCCTGTAAGCCTGAATACTCCTTTATAAAAGGGTATACCTGCTGCCGCAACCATCAGCGCCTGTAAACAAAGAAGCGTTTCGGGATGTGGGTATATTAAATGAAAAGGGAGAAAAAGTACGAGAGAGGGAAAGAAATGTTCAGATAGGTAACTTTTGCCAAAGAAAGGGGTGAAAAAAGATGTTGAGTGGTTCCAGTTAGCAAGAGCGTAATCAAAAGCTGAAAGGTCAAACCCGAAAGTTTGGAGGGAGTAGTGACGGGTGAACTTGAGCGCCAGATAATAAACTGCAACGGTTATTGCAATTATGTACGGTAGTCTATTGTTCACCCATCACACTGCCTTTCAATTAGTTACTCAAATACCTTGCCCTTGACAAAATCGCCCCAGACATTTTCAAACCAGTACTCATCTTCCGGAAGCGGTCTGCGTTCGGTAAATGTGCATTTGAAGCGTCCGTTCGAAAGCACAGATTCAAGCATTTTGGATCGCAGCTCAACATTTTCCGGTTTGTATGTCCATTCATCAAGTTTGCCCGGCAGTACCGTAAGAGAAGATCCGCTTTCACCATTTTTGTCCATAACCATGTAGGAACCGCGGCTGCCTCCGCCATTCTTGAGATAAAAAAGCACAGACTCTAGATAGGCTGCGTGGGCAAGCACAAGATGACGGTTCTTCATTGCCTCAGGAATCTCATTTTCGTTCTTTATCTTCATTTCATCAAAACGTTTTACCTGAGCATATGCTGCTTCGAGTGCTTTTTCAACCGGTTCCAGATCCCTGATATGGGCACCGCATTCAGACATACGGCTCTGAAACTCGTCCCTATATGCCAATACATCGCTAGTCTTGGAAGTCCGTTTCTTCAATCCTTCTACTACAGAAATTAACTCTTTAACTTTAGCGGCTGCCGCTTTTTCAAATTCCTTTGACTTAACAGTATTTTTACTGTAAACCTTGACAATGCGCTGAGCTGCACGCAGAGAACCAACCTGTCCTGAATTGAGCGCTGAACCGCCTGGTCTGTAAACACCATGAGAACCGTTAACCTCTCCTATCGGGAACAGATGTTTGATATTTGATTCCCACCATATGTCGCCCAAAAGACCGCCGTTGTTGTGCTGAGCGCATACGGCAACTTCGAGTGGCTCTTTTGTTATATCTATGCCGTTTTTCTTATAAAGATCGATAGCCATTGGATTCATCTTCTTCAAACGCTCAATAGGTGTTCCGAAAAGAGCATTTGACTTTGCAAGATAATCGTACGCCTCTTTATCCATATCCTCAAGCTTGAAGCTGCCGACGCGCTGATCACCAACTGGATTTTTTCTGAAATCCATGTATACACGTCTGCCACGTACAACAGTTTCGATATATACGAGAATGTCAATCAGCGACGAACCATAGGACGGGATTTTTCTGGAATCGAACGGCCACTGATATCCTTTCAGGAATACAGATGTATTGAGCTTGCCGAGAGTCTGATAGTAAGGATTAAGGAATTCCTGTTCATCTTTTCCGTTTGCATCAGTACTGATATAGCGCGGGATTACCTGCTGATAAGTGCCTGAAACATTCCAGCGGAATTTGATTGATGCAAGACCATACTGTGATTCTGTAAGATTTATCGCTTTTGCTCCTGCTTCGAGAGCAAGCCCAATAGCACCGGTGTGTACCTTTGGATACACCGATGTTTTATAAAGACCACCGGGGCCGCCGACACCGAAAACAACATTTTCAGCCTGGAACAGTGTCATACCGGCTGTAGGGGTCTTTAATTTCTTTTTATCAAGCGCAACCACACCACAGGCTCTATCTTTGTCGGTGATTATTCCGACTACCTCAAATTCATCAAATATTTTGATCTTCTTTTTCTGAACCTGTTTTAAGAGGCACTGAAACATCTGATTACTTGTCCAGGGACCGGCAGATGTCGCTCTTTGACGTGGATCGTGGTCTGTTTTATACCCAACATATCCACCCATGCGGTTATGTGGAAACGGAACGCCTATATCAGCCAGCCTGTAAAAGCCCTGCGCTGAGCAGAGGGACTCAATAAGTGCAAGATCACCATGCATACAGCCGCCGTCGTAGAGCGATTTTGCCATTTCAACCGGGCAGTCACCCTCTTTTCCGAAAACTGATAGCTTATAATAGGTCTGTTTATCGGAACCAGTGTTGTTTGATGTACCGCCGCCGATTTTTTCGGTAATACAGGCAACATCCTCCTGACCCATGTTGTGAATGTGGTCGGCACATGAAAGTGATGCTGCACCTGTACCTACAACAATAGTATTCATCGAATAGACGGGAATTACCTTGCCATTGATTTTAAGTGTTTTCTTTTCCATAAATATTATAGTCTCCTGAAGTGAAATCCGCCGTCAACGTTTATTACTTCACCTGTTGAATATGGTAAATAGCCATTTGCCACTGCAATAACGGCTTTTGCAATGTCTTCCGGCAGACCCCATCTTTTAATTGGAAGCAAACCATCACCAATAAGTTTATCATATTTCTCTTTTACTCCGGCAGTCATATCAGTTTTAATAATGCCGGGTCTTACTTCGTAAACACCAATGCCGAATTCAGCAAGACGATCGGCATAAAGCATTGTCATCATACTTACACCGGCTTTGGAAATGCAGTACTCTCCCCTGCCGACAGAAGATGTATATGATGACATAGATGCGATATTGACAATGCGACCTTCATAACCTTCACCCTTTTTGCTTTGCTCAACCATCCAGTTTGCGAGTAGCTGAGTGAGGAAATATGGTCCTTTAAGGTTTATGCTCATAAGTCTGTCAAAACTCTCTTCGGATGCTTCAAGGATGTCAGCTCTTACTTTTGGCGCGACACCTGCATTGTTTACAAGGAGGTCAAGACGGCCGAAACCGTTCTTCAGTGAATCAAGAATCTGCTTTCTGCCATCAGGTGAACTGATGTCAGATCTTATGTAGAGAATCTTCGATCCGTTAGCTGCACACTGATCCAGCCCCTCCTGCGCATCTTCCTGGGGAAGTACATCAGCAACTGCGATGTCGAATCCCGCTTTTGACAATGCCACTGCGATACTCCGGCCGATTCCACGGGCTGCGCCCGTTACCAATGCTGCCTTCTTCATTTAACAGTCTCCTTTGTGTTTATCGCTTTCGCGGCTTTCATACCTTCGGCTACTGCGCGAACAGCGGTTGTTCCGCCGTTAACGATATCACCGCCTGCATAAATGCCATCTATGCTTGTTTTAAAATCACCATTTACTTTTATGAAACCGCTACGGTTTAACTCAAGTCCCGGTATAACTTTATCGATTCCGGATACCGGGTTCTGACCAAGCGCTTCGATAACCAAATCGACTGGAATTTCACTTTCACTGTTTGCAATTGCAACCGGTTTGCGGCGTCCGCCTGCATCCGGTTCTCCCAGAACAGTGCGTGACACTTTGAGAGCTTTGAGTTTACCATTATCTGCAATATAGTCAAGCGGCTGTGTGAGTGTGAGAAAGTGCACCCCTTCTTCAAGTGCATGGTCACGCTCTTTGGGCCAAGCCGGCATCTCGTCGAAGCTCCGGCGGTAAACTAGATACACATCGCGTGCACCGCATCTTTTTGCCACGACGGCTGCATCCATCGCAGTGTTGCCGCCGCCAAGAACCGCTACACGGGCGGGGACTGCGCAATCTGCACCTGACTTTACACGACGCAGAAAGCTGTTTGCATCTTCAACACCAACTGCTGGCCGTTTTGCATCGGGCAGTTTCTGAGATGAACCAAGTCCCATTCCAAGAAAAATCGCCTTGTAATCTTTTTTCTTTAATTCGGCGTAAGAATCTGGCGAAGA
>JAEUSG010000322.1 GCA_016788315.1 Fibrobacterota bacterium
AGTTGACAAAGGCATGCTTAATAAGAAGCTTGCCCGTGGCGGTTCACATGCGGTTTATGCTGCAATGGGAGCTTTACGCGATAGTGTACGGTTTACTTTGCTGCAGGATTTGGCGCTTCTGCTCAGACTAAATTTTCAAGGTGCAGACACTGTATATCATCCCTATTGGAAGGTTGAAAGAGGCAGGGCCTATACTGATAGTGTTGGTTATGGCTGGTTGAATCCAAAAAGTGTTGTATCTCATACTGAAAGAGACAACATCGTATATAACAAACTTAGTTTTTTGACAAATACAGCTAACTGGATGCAGAAAGGACCTAATTTTGCTGATTCCGTAGTAGAGGGATCCTACAAAATCAAGTGTAATGATGCGGACTATATAATTCGAATGTGTTTTGGGCATCCATATTATCACGGGAGAGTAAGTTACGCAAGGTTGGGACCAAATATCACAAAATTAAGACCAGACGGATCGGATACGCTATTTAAGTTTGCTCCCGGAGCAACTTATCTGGATCCTCTATACGGAATTAAGACAGATACAATCAGAGTTCGCGGAGAGCAGGGACTTTTTCTGAACTTCTTTGGTCCGGTTATGTATGTAATAGTGATGAACAGTGACGGCGTTAATATCGACTCAGTTGCATTTGATAAATGGCCTATGCCCTCCGTAAATGGGGAAAAAGAGATTGTAATTGCTAAGGAGAAAAAAGATGAAGATATGGTAGTTGCTCCGAATCCTTTTAATCCTGGAACAGATATAATAGTAAACGGTAAAACAAAATCTGTTATGCGCATTTATTCATCCACGGGAAGACTTGTATCTGTTCTGAATCCTCTTGAAAAAAGTGCGGGTACGAGCCGATACGTTTGGAATGCCGGTAAAAATGCAGGAGGCATATATTTCGCCAGAATCACAACTGAAAAGGGTTTGCTGCAGCGAAAACTGATTTTTCTTAAGTAAAATTCCCTTTGTGGAACGGAACTGTGTTAGCATATTTTGCAAACAATATGCTAACACAAATATTTGTTTTAATAACAGCACTATATCTTTCAGCTCAGATAAATACACCAGGCGCAAAACAGAGTCTTGCTCTTTCCTCAATATATCCGGCAACCGGCAATGGTGTTACGCTCAAATGGCGCTCTGACACGTTAGGAACTTCCATTCAAAT
>JAEUSG010000326.1 GCA_016788315.1 Fibrobacterota bacterium
TGAAAAATGCTGAAGCTGTAGAAACAGGAGACCAGTCTATTTCATACTTGCCATCGTTATTAAAATCCCATCTGTAGCGCAAGCCATTCGAACCTGCCTCCTCATCAACTGACGGAGATGCATCAAACGAAACTGATGCACCTTCAAGCGGGGGATTTGTAATTACAAGAAACTCCGGTTTCGGCGGCAAATCAAGCCTGTATTCTCCGCCTGCCACCCTGCCCTTATATCCGTACTGATCCACTCCGAAGTAACGCAAAGTTGTTGTACGTGTTATTGGAATGGGCGTTCTGTAAACATTTGACCGCTCAGTGGGTATTGTTCCGTCAAGAGTATAATATATTGTCGCTTCGTTGAATGTTGTAAGTACGACATGCAGTATTTCGTTATGCCTGCCCTCCATTGGGCTAGCCATGACGGTCGGCAGGTTGGCATCAAACTGATAGAGCTCGCTCCGGTTACCAGCGGCATCCTCAGCTATAAAGCTTACACGGATGTTTTCACGTAATGGGAAAACAAGCTTGTCCTTGGAAAGGAAAAATTTATTTCCTATCATCTGAGAGGTGGGACTGCGCAATGGATTTGTACCGTCTGTTGTGTAATAGAGGGATGCATTTTCAGAAAATTCGAAGAAGAGTGTTATGGTAGAGTCGATTACATTGCGCTTTGTGTACACATTCACTTCAGGCGGAAAGAGGTCTACAAGATAGCTTTCCTCTCTGATATTTGACTTTGTCCCCTGTTCATTTTCGGTATAGTACTCAATTTTATAAAAGCCATTGGCATTGAATATAAGAGGTTCTGAATATTCCAGGAAATCAACTTTGGCTCCGGAGCCTGACTTAAGTCTGTAAAATATTTTACCGGGCAGATTTGCCTTTAATGCAACTTTTACAACCGACCTGAATGTACCTCCCGGCGGTTCAGCGTTCACGCTTGGAAGGGCAATTTCTGTAAGCTCAGACACAGAAGTTTTATTACCGATGCTGTCAACAGCAAAGTACTTGATTTTTGTACCGGCGGTTACAATAAGCGGCTTATCATATTTTTTGGAAAGAAAGCTCGGTTCACTTCCATCTGCAGTGTAATAAACTATGTCGCCGATGTCGGCATCCATTGCGATTTCAAACGACTTGCCGTCTTCCTGCCGCGAAATTCGTGTCGAAATCTTCGGTGCAGTCTGATCGAGAGTATATACCGCTGAAACCTGTTCACTTCTCACATCGTTTATGTCTACAGCCTGACACATAAGCACTATTCGGCCATCTTTTGATACCTGAATAGGCCCGGTATACACGGGTGAACCGTCCCCCGGAAGGGTATTGTCGAGAGTATAGAATATTCTTGACGTATCAGGCGTGGATATCGTTATCCGGAATGGTTTATTGTAAACTCCAGGTGCAGGCGAGAAGCTGATTTTCAACGGCTTAAGCTCAGCAGTAAAACGCTGGCGGAAATCGTCAGAGAAATTGCCTGCAACATCTCTGGCATACACGCGCAAATCCATTATCTTCTCTTTGACAAAAGGAATAGGACCCGTATATGGCGTTGATGACTCGTTAGGAACGGAACCGTCAACAGTGTATGTAATCAGAGACTTCTCATTCACCCTTATCTGAATGGAACGCTTACCGGCTCTGACATCCATAAGCGCTGAAACTTTCGGCGGATGAATATCTACAGTATAAACCATTTTAACAAGATCAGATCTTACTCCTGCGCTGTTTTCACCGTAAAAGCTGATAATGGTTTGTCCGGCCTTGATCTGCAGAGGTGACTTGTACATTTGGAATGATGATAAAGGGGCAAATTCATCAAATGAATACCTGATTTTAACATTGAGCCCCGATGCAAGAACAAGTTTAAACGGCTTATCAAATAGACCGCTTTCGTGACTGGCAGTAACAACCGGCAAGGACTTTTCAAAATTGTAATAAACAGATAGCGTATCACATCTATTGCCCGCTTCGTCAATAGCAAAAACCATAAGTGTACAGGGTCGGCCTACAGTTACACGATCTTTAAAGAGGGTAAATGGGGCTCCGCACAAAGAATAATAAATCTGTGCAGGCTCGCCGGTCAGCAGTTTTACATCCACATCCTTTGCATATATACCTCCAGGTGGAGTCATATCCACTTTGGGCGCATGCGTGTCGATTCTGTATGTAGCTGTGCCAGGCTGCGATTTATTTCCAACCATGTCAACAGC
The DNA here is from genome assembly GCA_016788315.1 of Fibrobacterota bacterium. Classification (GTDB taxonomy): domain Bacteria; phylum Fibrobacterota; class OXYB2-FULL-49-7; order OXYB2-FULL-49-7; family JAEUSG01; genus JAEUSG01. The sequence goes on from JAEUSG010000326.1 coordinate 2,210, forward strand.
AATAAACTTTAAATCTGTCCGCCCCTCAGTACTGATGGTAAGAAAACCGGAATACTCCATAGACCTCTCGGTCGGAATAGAACCATCTATCGTGTAATAAATTGTTGCCTGTTCATTTGTTGAAAAGCGGACCTCTACCACCTGATTATACAAACCTGATGGAGTGGTAACTTCAATAAATGGCGGAATTGTATCGACTGCAACCGCAGGTTTGGTACGCGGCGCAGCAAAGGCAAGACTGCACAGAAGCAGCACAAAAAGTAAAATCGGAGCTTTAACTCTTTTTTCCATTTATCCCATATTAATATATACTAGGGATAATATTATAGAATTAGCTGTATCTTGGCAACGTAATTCCGTACATTGCAAAGAGTTCGGACGTTTTAGCCCCTTCTTTTCCTAATCTCATAATCTGCCCGCTGTTCGTCTGAAACACCTGAAACAGCGAAATAAACAGATTCCGGGTGGGCGAAATAGTAGCCTGAAACTGAGGCTACAGGCAGCATCATAAAGTTTTCTGTTAAAGCCATCCCGCAGTTTTTTTCAACATCAAGAATATTGAAAATCACCTTTTTTTCACTGTGATCCGGACAGGCGGGATATCCTGGTGCAGGTCTTATTCCACGATATTTAACTCTGAACATCTCATCAAGGGTCAATTTTTCGTGTCGTGAATATCCCCACAGATCTGTTCTGACGATTTGATGCAGCCGTTCCGCAAAAGCTTCTGCAAGCCTGTCGGCCAGAACTTTTACCATTATTGCACTGTAATCATCTTTCTTTTTTTCGTATGATCTAACAAGATCATCAAGCCCTATCCCGGCGGTTACTGCAAACATACCGGCATAATCATCTACGCCGCTTCCGGCGGGTGCAACGTAATCAGAAAGGGACAGGGATGGTTTTCCTTCCCCCCTATCCTGCTGCTGCCGCAGGCAATGCACAGTACCAAGCTTGTCCGGACCATCAAAAAGATCGATATCACCATCGTCATTAGCAGATGCTCTAAAAAGGCCAATTACACCATGCGCCTTCAGTAATTTATCACCTTCAATTATGTCAAGCAGCTTATTTGCATCTTTTATGAGCTTATCAGTTTCAACGCCGCTTTTTCCGTCCATCTCCCACGCTTTAAGAACAAAGGACCAATTGATATATCCTCGAAGTTCCTTGATGGAATAATCTCTGAAAACTGTAACGCCGGTTTTAGACGGCTTTACAATCTCACTCTTCTTCCAATCTGTAACCAGTCTTCTTCGCTTTGCTTCAGCGTAGGAAATAGTTTTAACACTACTGCTATTCTCTTCAAAATCACGTTTTATCGCCTCGTATTCATCTTTAATTGCCGCAACGTATAATTCACGTTGCGTTACGCTAATCAGTTTCTGACAGACAGGAACGGCAAGAGAGGCATCGGCAACATGAACAACAGCATTACCCGCTGCAGGTGCAATCCGGACAGCAGTATGCCTTTTGGAGGTTGTTGCTCCGCCGACCATAAGAGGAATATTAAGCGACTGCCGTTTCATTTCAGAGGCAACATGAATCATTTCGTCAAGAGATGGAGTAATAAGACCCGATAGTCCGACTGCGTCCGCTTTTTCCCTGATTGCTGCGTCAATTATATCCTGTGCCGGCACCATGACACCTAAATCAACAACTCTGAAATTGTT
>JAEUSG010000331.1 GCA_016788315.1 Fibrobacterota bacterium
GCAATGTTCGAATTTATGATGATCAGGGAACGAATCTTACTTTATTCAAAGATTTTGCTGCAGCAACAAAAACCATGAATAACGGCTATTGTTCCAGGCTTGCGGTTGACAGACGCACCGAGACAGTGTATCTCAACGACGGCTGGGAAGGTCTTTACAGAATTGATGACTGGAGCAATCCTCTTGCTAAACCACTCAAGACTTCCGACAACAAAACCATTCTTGGTGCTTCAGTAGCAATTAGTCCAGACTATCATTTATACATACGACGTGCTGGGATTTACAACGAACCTGTTAACGGTCCACTCCTCAGATATACTACCGGCCTAACAAACAATCCGCTGCCATTTGCCAATACGGGCGCTAACCAGGTAACAGGTGCCATATACAGTTTCCAGGGTGGCATGCTTGGTGATGGTGGACTGGACATCTCCAGATTTGGCGACGTAGCTGTGTTCTCTAAAACATCAGCTTCTGGCCAACGCTGCCTTTACATTTATCCCGACACAGGATCAGCCGCTACAGGCCCCGGACGCATTGATGTTGCTCTGCCTTCACAAAGCTTTGGTGTAAGATACGACAGAGATGGCAATCTTTATGTTGGCGCAAAGGTAAACAACCCGAACCAGACTATTCCTTCAGGATTTGCCGGTGACTGGGCGTATGGTAAAACTGTTGGCTCAGTAATGAAAATTAAGCGTGGTGACACTGCCAACTTCACCGGCTCAATTCCAACCGGAGTTACCAAAATGTACACGCAAGCCATCTCTCCCTTTTCGCAGGATCGTCTGATGGGCAACTGCATTTGTATGGGTCCCAGCTTTGAACTCGACCCTTATGGCCGCCTTTTCATCCCGAACGCAATAACGAGCAGCGTTTCTGTTGCAGACAATGAAGGCAACACAATCCTGACATTCGGTGAATATGGTAATAGTGATAACACTGGCGGTCTTGCACGAGAAGGTAATGCCATTGCATCTCCTGCTATCCCCTTCGGCATGCCTACAGGAGTTGTCGCCACTGAAGACTATATTTACGTATCAGACTTCATGAATAACCGCCTCGCCAGAATACAGATGATTTACCAGCTGGACAATATGCCAAAAGCTACAGTCGGCCTGGATGCAAGAGCGAAGGCTATGAACATGCCAATTAAGCTCTCTGTTTGGCCAAATCCGGCAAATAAGAATATTGCAATCTCGCTTGACTTGCCGCAAACCGGCCGTATCATGCTGGACATATATACAGCAGATGGCAAACATATCAGGAACGTACATTCAGGTGTACTAGGAACAGGCCGCGCAACTGTTGCTTGGGATGGTACAGATACTAAAGGCAAGCAGGTAGCCGTTGGAGCATATTTCCTGAGACTCTTAGCCGGACATCAGGTCTATTACAAGAAGGTGGTTATCGGGAAGTAATTGAAGCGACTCAGGCTATCTTATGGAACGTCTTTCACGAGAGATGTGTATTAGTATATCTTGAGATTTGATTGGTCGGAAGTTGAACGACTCGCAGCACTCCCTTCATTTAAAATCGTTCGAGAACTTGAAGAAATGAAAACTTCGTGGACATGGGAAGAATGGATGTCAAGTAGAGCAACTCGAAAAGCTATTGCCGACAAGTATGGGCCGCCTGTGACTCGCCGCAAGGAAAGCTCATCAGATCGACGATTGCGAAAAGCCTTCAACGGCGAAAGAGCGCCAATACAAAAATAAACTCATAGGAATTTTCATTATTCCACACATAGGAGTTCTTGGCGCTGACTGTACAATTATTACAAAAATGAAGTTAATTTACGCATAAATCCGCAGAATATCATAATAATTTGCGGATCGATCCGTTAATTATTATACTATTGATGTGATAAAGAGACAACTTACATCAAAAATTGAAAATGAGCTTTTTAAAAATAAAGCCATAGTTCTACTCGGCCCAAGACAGGCGGGTAAAACTACACTTTGCAAAAGCGTTGTAGCTAATTCAAATATCCCGCCACTTTTTTTAAACGGAGACGAAACAGATATTCGAGAAGCATTTGAAAGCCCAACATCAACAAAACTTAAGGCTTTTTTCGGACAAGCCAAATTGATTATTATTGACGAGGCGCAACGCATCAAAAACATAGGATTATGTATAAAGTTAATAACAGATAATTTTCCCGAAATCCAAATAATTGCAACAGGTTCCTCCTCCTTTGAATTGGCAAATAGTATTAATGAACCATTGACTGGAAGAAAATGGGAGCACATTCTTTTACCTCTTGCATTTAATGATATGGCCAATCATCATGGACTACAAGAGGAAAAAAGGCTACTTGAGCACCGACTTTTATATGGGTATTATCCTGAAGTTGTGACTTCCCCAGGAAATGAAATTCGTCTTCTGCATCATTTAGCAGACAGTTATCTTTACAAAGACATACTGACATGGGAACGAATTGCAAAGCCTGAACGGATGGAAAAGCTTGTAAAAGCATTGGCATTACAAATTGGCTCAGAGGTTTCGTATTCTGAGCTCGGGCAAATCACTGGTTTAAATAATGAAACAGTTGAAAAATATATCTCTCTATTGGAAAAGGCTTTTGTTCTGTTTCGTTTACATGCATATAGCAGAAACGGGCGAAATGAGCTTAAGAAAAGTAAAAAAGTCTATTTTTACGATTTAGGGATTAGAAACGCTGTAATCAACAACTTTGCTTCTCTCGGAAACCGTGCGGATGTTGGTGCGTTATGGGAAAACTTCTTGATAGTCGAGAGAATGAAGTGGTCGCAGGCAAATGATAGGTATATAAGTCGTTATTTCTGGCGAACAACACAACAGCAAGAGGTTGACTATATTGAAGATCACGACGGTAAACTCTTTGCGTACGAATTTAAATGGTCAACAAATAAAGCACATAAAATCCCGAATACATTTATTGTAAACTATCCAGATACTGTAACATGCCTAATATCAAGGGATAATTTTATAGAATTTATAGCAGGAAAAGTGTGAGAATGACTAATAGGAAGTAGCCGTGGGAGCATATTTCCTGAGACTTTTGCCGGCCACCAGTGCTACTACAAGAAGGTGGTTTTCGGACGGTGAAAGAGCGCCAATACAAAAATAAACTCATAAAAAAGCCCTCAGTTTCAGTATTTTTTAATACCTGTATCAGTGATTATTGGAGATATGTAATAACTTTAACTTTTATATAAGAGGATTAATTGTTTTTCTACCTATTATTTTCATTTGTATTCTTTATAAATATATTATGACCCTTCGTATTACAAGAGGCTCTACATTTTTCCCTGGATGGCTGCTTTCAGCTTTGTAAATCCAGCAAACTTAATTCCGTAATTATACAAAATCTGATTTTCTGCCATCTTGGCATTCTCGATATCAATATCAACATTGTTTTGACCGCTTGGATTCGATGGATCATAAGGCTGCACCAATTCAGGTTTTACCCTTTTTATTTTAGCCTCTTTACTAATCTCTATATGTTTATCGTGTGTCACAGCACCTTCAGTTTTGATCTTCATAGCCTTACGAAGCTCCTCTTCAAACTTGACCTCTTTGCGCTGATATCCTTCCACATCAACATTCGCAATGTTCTGAGCTATGGCCTTACTGCGCAGCATCCCGGCATCAAGACTTTTGTTAACCATATACCGTTTTGTACCGCGAAAGATATGTTCATTTATTTTTTCCATACAACTTCCCCTATTAATAATGACGCAAATACTTGATTCGACTGGAAGTTTTTGATTCAAACAAGAAGAGGGAGCTGTCGAAAACTGGATGGATGAAGTTGAACTATCGAGACGATAACTGGATCGCTTTTTTCCAATTGCATTATTTTAAATTCCGAGATTGATCGACTATGAAAAAGCACCTTGAGATGTTTCGTTTGTGAAAAAGTGCGCAGAGCTCTGGTTGTTTTTGCATGACCATACAATGATTCTTCCGTTTCAGTGCACCCAAGCACACCGGAAGTAAAATCTTTTTCAACCGTACCGCTGCTTAATAGCATGGAAAAAAGGAAAAGGAACAGTATCTTTGTTTTTGTCATTATAGTAGAATCTATAAAATTTGCAGGGTGTATTTCAAAATTGTCATTTATCTTACCGAAAGTATTTTAGAAGTCCATGCGGCCCCATTGCACTTAGCCATTATAGAGTACACTCCTGCCGGAAAACTGTTTAGATCAATCTTTGTCAATATCACTCTTCTGTTGTTGACGGCTGACGATATCCTATGTATTAGTCGACCCTGATGGTCAAAGATAGTGAAATCCACTCTCCCTCCGGTAATTCCACCTGGAAGAGAGAGCTGCAGAGTAGTGTAAGTTCTGAATGGATTAGGAAAGACTGAAAGAGATCTTTGCTGCGTAGTGCTTGCAGCCTGCTCGACAGCAGGCGTTACAGCATCTTTCCCAAGATTTACCTGAACCCAGTATGATCTCCCACCTCCCCAGGTGCAAATGTACCAGTTTCCGTTTGTGTCATTTATACCATTGGAGAACGCATAAGAATCTGCAAGATACGAGGAAATGTTGCCGACATTCTGATACTGACGTGTTTGTATGTTAAGCTGATAAACGATACCGCTGTTTCCAAGAATATAAAGACTCTTCCCATCTTTGGAAATTGTCATCGCTCGGTATTCTTTGTTGTCCTGATATCCATCCGGCAGATCTGCTATCGGATAAACTGTATCCTTTGTAAAATCATACAACTCGATATTGCCGGTTCCTCTGTTTGAGGTAAACGCAGAATCAAATGAACGGGTATAAACAAACGTAGAAGGCTGATTTGGACTTACATTTCTTGCGATAATCTTAGCACTGCCGCTGAACGAACGTTTGAGAACCATACCATCGAGACTAGCAAACAAATCACCCTTCTTATCAACTAAGAACACCCTCATATCAGCATTACCGCCGGGAAAGGAGCGTGCGGTATCGTTCAGAACATCCCAGCAGTGGAAATAGTTGTTTGTGTATGAGTTGGTCCACATCCTGTTTGGGGCAAAAGGGTTTATGTTCATATTTGTAAATGAACAATTCTGTATAGCAACCCCGCTTGTATCGCTTGGTGAAAGCAGCGGTAAATTAAGATAAGGAACCATTGGGGTCGATTTACGAAACAGATATTTCTGCCCTTTACTGTAATCAACAACTGTTTTAGTAAGCGGATCAATATAAAGCAGGTGGCTGCCCCGGCCACCATCCTGTGATCCGAACCAGACTTTACCATCAGCAGCTGTGCTGAGCCATGTATGAACTTTATTGCAGTACTCAGTATCTATACAGTTATTTGCCCTTTTGTATGCCTCTGTTACCGTTCCAAGACTTCTCATCACATTTGTGTAGGGGTTGTATTCAGTTACACAGACATCCCCACCACCCTGCTCTTCACTTCTATCGCTGATGGTCATATATATTGATCCATCATTCCCCTGTCCTATTCCGTTCCAGACAAACTTAAAATTATATCCGGGTCTAACACTTGTACCGTTAAGAAGTGTGTTGGTTGTTAGATAAATGTTTTTTGCAGTAAGAGAGTAAAGTAAAGAAAAAGCTGCAAGCAATAATAGTACAGAAGTTTTTATTTTCATATCACTTGTAATATTATACAATTGTCAGCCAAAATGCAAAAACAAAAGCCTTCAGACAGTCTTAAACCATCTGAAGGCTTACTATATTCAACTATTAATTATACTATTTAGTAAACAATAGTTTCTTCTGCATTACACTTGACGCTCCTGTCAGACGGACAACATAAAGACCGGTTGACAACATTTTACCGCTAGCATCGCAACCTCTCCACACAACAGAGTGATTTCCGGCACCGGACAACTGCCAAGACTGTACCGCTTTTCCATCTATTGAATAAATTGAAAGTCTCATACTCTGGCGAATAGCTGCAGGTATAGCGACTCTCAATGTTACTGCTGGATTAAATGGATTTGGAGCAGCTGTCAGTGACAAGACTTCCGGCAGTACCACTTCATCCTCGCGGCCTGTTTCTGGTCCTTTGACCGTTGTAAGAACAAACTCTGCGGTATCGCTTTTGGCTCCGTCAGTTGCACGGACTCGTATGGTATCCTGACCGATATCTATACTCTGTGGGTTCCAGGCAATGACACCATTCATGACATTAACACGCATACTGTCAGGGCCTTTTAAGAGATACCACATCACGGAATCTCCATCTGCATCTGTGGCATTCATCTTAAAGAAGTAGACCATTCCGCTCTTTGCGGTATCCATAGAAGTTGTGGTAATAACTGGGGCATGGTTGGTCTTGTTGCAGGTATCACAGAATAGTGCATTCAGTTTAAGTTCTGAACTGATAGAACCATCACAAGATGATGAGAGTGAAAAGAGCAAATCCCGGTAATCAAAAGCAGTTGGCCCTTTACGCACTGTCACGGTAGTAGTAATCATTGAATCAGCAGGAATAGAAAAGGGCAGAGGGATACCAGCCTGAATTTGACTACCGCCAACTGTTATTAGTGCACCGTTGGGATTGCTTGCCTGGTTGAATTCAAGATTATAGCTTCTCCCCTCTCCACTCTGAGATAGGTTTGCCAGCTTCAGCGTGAACACGGCAGCATCTGTGGAGCTGATTCCCGATCGGGACACTGTATCCGCCGCAAGCTTGACGCCATCACGGGATTGGGTATTTTTTTCCCATGGGCAGCTGCTTCGTCCAGCTACAGTCTTGAAAACCGGTGTAGCATAAACCGGATCTTTCTTTATATCCACACTGAAATAGTCGCCAGCATCATCGTCTGAAAGTACAAAACCGGTACTTCTAGTCTGCGAAGATCCAAACGTTCCTGACACTCCGAAATCCATACGGAATTTGACTTCTGCGCCTCCACTTACTCCTGAGCCACCGACTTCTATGCCAACTTCAGCTGCAATGCTCTGTTCAATGTAAGTCGTAAAGTCAATGGTTTCAGTGGCTGAAGTGGTAATAGTTTCGTCGCTTTCATAATTCACACCGGCACTGAAGGAACGGTTTTCAATCAGATCGGCATTCTGTTTTAGTGAATCATTGTAGTCGAGCATATTTTCCCAAACCGCAATTTGAGAAGAGTAAATCGTAGCGGAATCAGTATTTGTTTTTGTATAGAGCGAACACATTTCTGTCAACTGCGGAATGAGAGTATTGCGGATATGTTCTTCAGTATACATGAAGGTGGTATGAAAACCTGCAGGTCCCATCATGAGTTCTTTGCTCTTTACAACACCGCAGCTTGCGGTATCAAATTTAATGACATCTGTAACTGCATATACAAGATTAAGGGCTGCGCCGACAAAAACATCACCGTTGTTGCCAACTATGTCTTTATTACCGGCCGTAGAAACCTTGCTGCTGTTGCTCATTGTCATTGCAAGTTCTGTAGTGCTGGCAAGACTAGCTCCAATTGTAAATGAGTTCTTAAGCGTTCCCCATGCTGAGAATGTTGTCATCACAAACTGCCCAGCTTCATATTCTGCACCCAGTTTTGCCTGCGCCCAAAGGTTCAACGTGCCTTCAGCCTTTGCGCTGATGCTGATCGATGAACTGTGTTCGCTTCCTGCGGCAAGGTAACTGGAGCTTGCATCCCCCGGAGGGTCACGCAGAATTGTAAAAGGAATACTTGGTGATACCGTAGTATACGTTTGCGTACGGGGTCTATGTCCTATTACAAGAACCGGCGTTGTATAAAGGTCAGACGCCGAACCAACAAAAGCTGTAACAGAAAAATTATACGTGTATGGCGACACAATATTTGGAAGCCCTGCAATTGCGACATACTTTACAGATCCATTGTTAAGTTCAAGTGTATCCGTTACAGATATGCCTCCATCCATGTCGTGAGTCACAACAACAAATCCGCTGTCAACAAGGCAGGTAGCCGTACCGAAATTTTCACGCACTTCAATGGTCAAAGTTTCTGCCACATTTTGAACAAACATCGGCATACTGTCATAGACACCGGCACATGCACGCCGTTTCATTCCCGATATTTTAATTTTTGGCGGTTTACGATATACAAATGCATGGTTCGCATCTGCAGTATCGAGAGAGAATGATACTGCATTGATAAAATATGCAGTCACAGAATCTGCATGTACCCCTACATCACCCTCGGGAGTAAAGCCTGTCATTTTGACCTTGTAATCACGGGCCGGAAGTCTGACTGAGAAATTTCCGGTTTGAGTTGACTTAATAAGTGTATCAACTGTTGCAGCGCTGTCATAAACATGCAAATCTGCTGTACCAATGTAGATACCGCAAGGCCCGCTGACTGTGCCACTGAAGTTATGTGTCGTAGTATCAACGAAAACTAGGTTACTGATATTATCTGTAATATTCAAAACTGTATCAGACTTTAGAAATCCATGTTTTGTTTTTCCAACTGACAGGGTATGCGTACCGATAGAACCCACAGTTGTCAATACTTTACCATCTGCAGCCGTAAGATATCCGCGAGCAACACCATCAACCTTAACTTCGGCGCCGCGCACATGTGCATTGCGTCCGGCAAAAGGCTGAACCACTTCGCATCCGATAGTAAAGGAAGAGGTGTCCGTAAAGTCAATATTAGTCAAAGTATGACTGGAAAGAGTAAGAGTCCGGTTTTCAGAGGTGGCCTTGAATCCATGATTCACCATAGATGGTGTAATTGTGAAATCCGCTTCGGTATAGTAGTAGATACCGGAGATATTGTAGTAACCATTTGCGTCTGTTGTGTCCTTATAATTCCAACAGGAGTCACCCTGCACCACTGTATCAAGACGAGTCACGGTTACCACAACCCCCTGAACTCCGCCACCACCGAGAGGTGCTTTAACATAGCCGGAAACTGAGCCGTCCGGGAGCCTATTGCCATTGGCAGAATCTGCCCGATAAGAGGTACCGGCATTATTATCCGGTGTCACTATGTATGTATATGTGTATCCAGGCCATGGCACACCAGCCGTATTGGGATCTGTCCAGCTTGTCGCGCTTGGAGTTGGTATAGTTGTTAAATATTCTGCAGCATTATTACCATCTTTACGTGAGATATTGAATCGCTGAAAGTTCATGTCCGGAGAGGTTTCTCCGTTCCAGGAGATGCGCACACCGGAAGATAGTGATTGTGTTTGAACGTTAAGATCAAATGCTCTTCCGGTTGCTGTTGACCTTGTTGAAGTATTACCCCAATCTGATGCATAGCATTCTATGCCATAAGTATAAGTGACGCCAGCAACTGGACTATTATCGGTCCATGTCAGAGTAGAACTGCTTACAGTAGCTTTTAACACTCCATCTCTATAAATGCGATACTGATATTTATCAGCCGGAACATGAGTAGTACTTGCGATCCAGGTCACAACGACCTTTGTGTCAAAAATATCTGTTGTTGCTGAAACAGTACCCGGAGGATACATATTGCTGGTAGTTCCGGAGATATACTGCTCTCCGCCATAATCACAGCTCCATCCAACATGTCTGAAGTAGGCGTAATAGGTATGCGACTGTCCTGGGCCAATTGCATGCTTATAATCAGTCCCAGTATTAGCCGGTTGAGTTACCCCGGAAGCTGCTACCGCTCCATATGTTATACCGCTGACATCAGAGGCATCATCTTTATTGTATTTAAAATGGTAATGAGACCATGGCCAGGTGATACAGGCATTCCATGCACTGGTCCATGTAAAATAGATGTAATAATCACTTTGGGCAGTAGATGCTGTGAAAGTTTGTGCAGACGAACCTTGAGGCAGCAAAAAGATAAATGCGGCCAAAACGACGGTGAGACTAATACTTTTCAATTGTTGTTCCTTTCAATTATAACCCTAAAACTTGATGAGAGCATACATATAAGTTGACTAAGATAACGACTTTTAACCAGATTCCCTAATCTAAACCACTGTTAAAATTGTTAAAATAGCGTAATTTTTGATTTTTAAAGTATTTTAAGCCAATGCGCTTTTCTTTTCTGCTTCTGATTACCTTGTTCATCATCCATGTTAATGCAAAAGAGTCAATCCCCGGTTTGGACCTATCCAACAGAAGCTTTTCTGAAAACCAAACAATCCAAGTAGATGGAAAGTGGCTTTTTTATTTTGGCCGCCTAATTAACCCGGCAGATACAATATCCGTTGCAACCGGCCTATTTTCAGTTCCAGGATATTGGAATGAATATTCAGTAAACGGACAAAAACTGCCGGTCTTTGGATGTGCTACATATAAATTGAGGCTTAAACTCCCCCAAAAACACCCACCGCTTAACCTTACCATACCAGAACAACTTACTGCCTGGAAGCTCTGGTTCAACGACTCGCTTTATTTTGAACATGGCACGGTTTCAGCAATTCAGGAAGGCAGTAAGGCCGGAGTTGGAAATATTACACTTGTTCTACCTGATACAACCCAAATCATTCTGACCATTCAAGTATCAAACTATCTGCTTCCAAGATCTGGTCTGTATGCTTCATTGATTCTCGGCTCAGATGAAGCGGTGCATCGACATTGGGAACTAAGACGTTATATTGACATCCTGCTTATAGGTGCGCTTCTTATTCTTTTCCTGTACAATTTTATCATTTTCCTGTACCATAGATCCGAAAAGCCGTCGCTGCTGCTATCCGGAATCTGCCTTTTATGGGCTATAAGGTTTTTAGTGTTCGGCATGGCTGGCCGTCACATATTATTACTGCTACCCAATCTCTCCTACTCCATGCTGCTGCGGATGGAGATCATTCCTCTTTTTACTCTGGCATCTATGCTGTTATTGTTCGGACATCTTCTTTTTCCTAACACTCAGAAAAAGCCTATCGTAATATCATGGGTTGCAGTATCTGCACTCTTTACCCTTTACGCACTGCTTATTCCATTGAATCGATGGGGAGTCCTGGTCTCAGTCGTAGAGATCCTGAATATTATCGCTATCATTCCTTTCTATATAGGTATGGCAAGGGCTATCAGAAAAGGGATGCCCGGCAGCACAATTATCTCAATCGGGTTTGCGCTGTTCATGCTTTGTGCTATCAACGATGCACTTTACGACATGAGGATAATCTTCACGGAACATATCATCAACTTTGGAATACTGGCATTGGCCCTTTCCTTTTCTCTTTATCTGGCAAAACGGGCTTCTTTCAGATACCATTATGCAACAGACAACGAACCGAAGCAGATTGAAATTGGTGATGTTAAAGCAGACGATAAAACCCAATTGGCTGTAAAACTGCTTCAAAAAACCATGACGCTCTGGGAGAAAAGTTATCCAGATAAGGGAAAAATTGGATTTGCACGCGAATCAGAACTCTGGCAGATTTACATGAACCGCGACGGATGGGAACGGACACAGACTCTCGACAAGTACCTCAACGCAGACACTTTCCCTCAAAAACCACGATGGAGCAAGGTATATAGCACAGTGGAGTATATTCTGGCTAACTGTGATTTAGATTCCGGCGAACATGATTCAATCAAAAAAGAGCTGCAAAATCTCAAAAAACTTATCCGTACTGAGCAATAGATTTAGAAAAAGAGCAGTTTAAGCGGTAAAATTATATATTCAGTATAATACATATAAATGGAGGCTTGTCTATGTTGGGAAATCTCAGAAAACTGCTGAAAGATCAGCGCGGTTTTACTCTTGTTGAACTTTTAGCGGTTCTTATCATTGTTGCTATTCTTGCCGCAGTTGCTGTGCCAACCTACATGCAATACGTCAAGGGTGCACGTGCTGCTTCCGCCCAGACAACAATAAGTGCGGTGGTTACAGCTAATAAAATTTACATGCAGAAAAAGGGCAAATATGCCGGCTCAATTGAAGAAATCGAAAAAGAGAAGCTGATTGAAATCGATCCTGCAGCAAAAAAAGAGTGGCAGTTTACTATTGTCGGTGGCGGACAGAGTTTCACAGGCGTTAACGCTGTAAGCACAGCGAACATGTCGGCAGGAGCAGGTCACACAATAACATACAGCGTAGTCGACGGCAGCTTTAAAGGCTACGGAATTGATGAATAAATTCATAGTTCTGCTTATAGCTCTTCTATCTCTCCCAATTTACAGTACTGAGACTTGGAAGACTGTGCAAATTATGAAATCACCAGCAAGAAGAGTATGCGGCCTAGCATACGACGGACGCTATCTGTGGCATGGTGAATCTAACGGCCCTGGAATTCTTTATAAAACAGAACTCAAGACTGGCCGTCGAATAAAACAGATATCAACAAAGATGTACGACCCGGGTGACATTGAATGGCTCAATGGTTTCATTTGGGTCACTGAAGAGAATAAGATTCCTTTTGCGGACGGTACATCCAAATATTGTGTAAAAAAAATCAACCCTGCAACTGGCGTTACTGTTGACAGTATCGCTGTTGATGTGCCAAT
>JAEUSG010000345.1 GCA_016788315.1 Fibrobacterota bacterium
AAAAGCTACAATATTAATCAGCAGCGGCAGCCGCTTCCCGGTAGTGTTCATGCGGCGGCTGTTAACAAGCCATATCATACCGAGTGCCATAAATGGAACTGGCAGTAAGGTCATTCTCTGCAGAGTTATAATTGCTTTCACGGGAGAGGAACCTGTAATGATTGCTATGACTACACCAATAAGCATGATAATCGCTGCATATCTCTTGACGCTGGTGTCGCTCAGTTTATGTCCCTGTCCCAGGCCGTCCGAAAGGAGAGTGGCTCCAGTAAGTGCATTTACTGCCAAAGATGAAAAAGATGCTGCAAACAGACCTAGAGAGAAGAGTACTTTTGAATGAACACCAAGCAGCGGTTCCAGCTGCATTGCCATGTCAGCGGCTGAGTTTACAACAATACCTTTTGGCTTAAGAACTGCAGCTGATGTAACAGTAATAACACCGACTATAATAAAAAGCAGACTAATACCGAAAACAGTGTCGGCCATTATAGACGAGCCGTCGCCCTCTTTCCAGCCCTTCTCCTTAACAAGATATGACTGGTAGAATGCGGCAGCAACAACAAAATTAGTTGCAGTCATTGCTGATAAAAGGCCTATCTCGCCAGCAGTAGGCATGTGGGGAGAAAATCCTGCTGCAACTTCTGATATCACCGGTTTCGCCCATAAAAGGTTAAGTATGAAAGAGCCGAGCATAGTAATGATCATCACTAGCATCAACTTTTCGATCCACTGATAGACATTGGGCGACTTGTAGTATAATATGATACAGATTATTGGAAAAAAGAGATTGAAAAAGAGAGTCGGCAAACCTGTAACAGCTGAAAGGGCAGCAGAGACACCAATAACGTCTCCGGCCTGGAAAATACTGCAAATGTAGAATGTGGCAATTCCGAAAAAGATTGCAACCGGCCGTCCAATTGTCTCCGCTATTGCAGTTAATGGAGATCGCGTACTAGCAAGTCCGATTTTGGCACCGATAAATGTGTAAGTACACATAAAGAGCCAAAGAAGAGGAAGAACAAAGAGTAGGCTGTAACCATGCAACGCACCTGATTTTGTCGCAACTGTAACGGAGCCTGGTCCAACAACGAGTGAAGCAGTTACAAGTGCAGGGCCGACTCTTTTAAAGATGTTTTTTTTCTTCTCTGTTTCTTCCATGCTTTACTTTTCCTTATCTGTTTCCGGAAGAGAAGCGCTTTCCGAAAGGCTTAATCAGTCCCTTGCCTTTGCCAAATCCGCCTCTTGAGTCCTTACGGTCGTCTGGACGATACTCTTTTCTGGAATCATTGTTTGAGGAGCTTCTGAAATCCTTTCTGAAATCTTTGCGTGGCTCAGTACTCGATGGGCTTCTGAAATCTTTACGAAAATCTTTCCTTGGTTCTCTTGCAGAATCAGATCTGAAATCCTTTTTAAATCCGCCCTCCCGCTTTTTGTCAGGATTAAACTTTACCTCACCGCCGGAAAAAATCTTTCGAAATGGCTTTGGTACATTAGATGAAGCTTCTGTGTGCTCCCTGTTATAGCTGCGCTCAAAACGGGGTTTTGCCCCTTCGCTTCTGTGGTGTACCGGTTTGTTGTCAGAATGCGCAGGTCGTCTGTCTGAGCTGAATGAATGTTTCCGGTCATTTTCGCTATGCGGCTTTCTATCATGGCTTGATGGTCTTCTGTCCCCCTGGGCAGGCCTTCTGTTATCGCGGAAACCTGATGAACCGCCTCTGTTCTGCTGCGGTGGACGGCTGTCCTTAACGTCTGCGCCATATCTGCTGTAATCGAAAGTCGGATGTGTTTTTCGTGGTACAGGTTTACCAAGGCGCCGTTCAATCTCACGAACTTCGCTCATATCTTCGTTACAGATAAAGGTCATGGCATCACCCTGCTTTTCAGCACGACCTGCTCTGCCGAGTCTGTGGATGTAGTTTGAGGCTGTGTCCGGAATATCGTAATTTATTACGTGCGAAATGCCTGCCACATCGATACCGCGGGCGGCAATATCTGTTGCTACAAGAATTTCTGTTTCACCGGATCTGAATGCGTCAAGCGCAGCCTTTCGGGCATTCTGTGATTTGTTGGCATGCAATACGCCTACAGTAAAGCCCTCTTTTGAAAGGTTCTCAACCAGGACATTGGCTCTGTGCTTTGTACGAGTGAATACCAGAACAGAGTCACGCTTCATGGATTTGAGCATGGCAATAAGCAGAGCTGTTTTACCTGAATGGGCAATCGGATAAAAGCAGTGGTCGATTGTTTCAGCAGGAGCCTCAACGGAAATGCTAATCTGTTTCGGTTCGCGCAAGTGCTGTTTAATAAGATCGAGAAGATCCGGTGAAAATGTTGCTGAGAAAAGCATAGTCTGACGATCGCGCGGAAGACTGGTGAGAATTGTTCTTATTCCTGGCAGAAAACCCATGTCCAGCATTCTGTCCGCTTCATCGAGAACTACAGTTTCAATTTTAGAGAGGTCTGCATGGCCCTGTTTCATCATATCAATCATTCGGCCTGGACAGCAGACAATGATCTCCGTTCCGTCTTTTAGCGCCTTGATCTGTGGCTGAAAGCCCACTCCACCGTATACAACAGCGCAGCGGATGGTTGTATGCCTGCCGATGCTTTTTGTTACATCTTTTATCTGTTCGGCTAGCTCTCTTGTAGGTGTAACTACAAGAACTCGAGGAGAACGAAGTCTTTTTTGATCCTGAAGCAGTAAGTGAAGTATCGGCAGCATGAAGGCTGCAGTTTTACCTGTACCAGTGGCCGCTGTTCCAATGAGATCTTTACCTTCAAGGACTACTGGTATCGCTTTTTTCTGTATGGGTGTTGGTGTTGTAAAACCAAGTGCCTCAACAGCCCTGCCGAGACGTTCGTGCAGGTTGAAATCGGAAAATTGCATTTATTGCCTTTAACTGGACGTTCTTCCGCCCCTTAAGTGTAATTACAGATCCAGAAAAAACTGCATGGTCTTATCTGCTTCGAGAGGGATAGCCTCATGGCCGAAGTCCGGATAAATAACCATGTTTTTCTTTGATGTAATTTTATTGTAAGCCGCAAACTGTGTAGATGGCGGACAAATTGTATCCATTAAACCTATAATCCAATTCACTTCAGCTTTAATTCTTGGTGCAAGGTTCTGACAGTCAATATAGCCAAGTCGGTTGAATGCTTCATCTTCTGTCAAGTGGTTGGGGTCAAATCTTCTGAAGTAATCCTGAAGTTCCCAGTATGCATCCTTAGCCTGATCCATCTGCCAGACTCGTTTGTAATCGCATAGGAAAGGGAATACAGGGGCGATTTTCTTTATTGAAGGTGTAAGAGCGGCACAGGCAAGTGTCAAGGCTCCGCCCTGGCTTCCGCCATAAGCACCGACTCTGGCAGGATTAACTTCTGGAAGATTCATTACAATTTCTGCAAGTTTTGCTGTGTCGAGAAAAACGTGACGGAAATAGAGTTTATCGGCACTTTCTGCAAGACCGCGGATAATGTGGCCGCGAAGTGTTCCGCCCATTACACCGCCTTTGTCTTCAGATTTTCCACCCTGGCCGCGGCAATCAAGTGCTGCAACGACGAAGCCGGCTGCAACATAGCCTAAATATGATGACCATTGCTGAGAAGCACCGGAATAACCGTGGAAATTCAAGAGTGCAGGAAGTGATTTAGTTTTGGCAGCGTTTTTCGGCATGAGCAGCTTTGCGTATACACGTGCTCCGCCTGTTCCTGTGAAGTAAAGATCATAGCATTCTGCATATGGAACCTGAAAGTCCGCTTTTTTCATGTCGATCTCAGGTTTAACAGCGCGCATTTCGCTTAAAGATTTGTCCCAGAAGGAATCAAAGTCAGATGGGAGTGGAGATACTCCCTGGTATGTTTTAAGTTTGTCAATCGGCATGTCAAAACATAATGGCATAATTAACTCCTTTTTATGTCTTCGAAAAGTTCAGGGTGTGCAACGGTCGAAATTACTTTGTCTGCAAACATGTGCCACTCACGCAGTTTGTGCGTTTTTCTCTGGGCAATTATTCTTCTGAGAGCCATATAGTTTGTGAAAACAATACGTCTCTGAAGGAAGCCTTCCGGCAGTTCGTTTTTGACTGAATCAAAATCTTTCTCGGCCACAAGCCTGTTAAGTCTTTCAAGCGTTTCGGCAGGAACCGGTTTTTCAAAGTTGTCGTTCGTGATTTTGCTCTTCATGATTGTGTGCATTGTACTTTCAGACTGTTTGGTGACACCGATACGGTATGTGTCGAACTGCTGCCAAAAGTAACGTGGTGCAGACATATCGAGCCAGACTGCAATGGATTCAAGAAATTTGTTGTGACCGCCCTCTTTGGAATAGAGTTTGCCGGCTACCACCGGCATACGCTCTGTTCCCTGGTTATAGCTGAGGCTGAGGCCGAGGAGGGCTTCATCGTATCCTGCCTCTTTTATTATTGTCACTGTCATAGGCGTATAAGATAACAAAAGGCAGGGTCATATTGAAAAATATATCTTAGGGATATGGCAGAATTCACCGGACTACCAGATTTCTCTTTTACGGAAAAGGATGATGACCTTGCTGTCCGTGGTGTTGGTATTATAAAACCTGACCCGGATAGAAGTCATGAACAGGATAAGAAGAAGAGACAGCCGCCGCCAAAAGAGGAGGCTGTAGCACATTTCGATGAGCTTGCAAGAGCTGCAGAACGGGCTCATAAAATTCTTGAACTTACGAATTCTCCCTACAGATTTTGTATTTATCGTGATGGTGAAGAGGTTTTTATCGACGTAGTAATGCTAAAACCTGAGGGCGGAGCTTCACTTGTTAAAAAGAAAAACATTACCCATGAAGAGTTTTTAAAACTGCTGCGCCATGTCGCCGAACGTGAAGGCCTCTTTCTGGATGAGACAGCTTAACGGAGGTAAATAGTTCATGAATAGATATGTTTTTAATCAACCTTGTCTTACCCCGGAATTGCTGAAGCCAGTAAGTGATTTAAATAAGATACCATCCTGGCTGCCGAAAGGACGAAGCGTTCTAGTTCCATACGCTAGAAATGCCCTTCATATGGGAGTAAAAGTTCTGGGTTTAAAACGCGGTGACGAGGTTCTCATTCCCGCTTTTAATTGTGATTCTGTCTATACACCACTTCATAAGGCAGGTTTGAAGGTTCGTTTGTTTAATGTCTTCCGCAATGGGCGCTTTGACTGGAAAGATGCGGCTTTGCAAATTACTTCTAAAACAAGGGCAGTGCTGTTTCATCATTATCTGGGTATTACAACAGAGACAGCTGATGCTTCTGCTTTCGCAAAAAGAAATAACTTTTTCCTTATAGAAGATTGTGCCCATTCTCTTTTTTCGAATTGCGGACAAACTGGTGATATTTCGATTTTCAGTATTCGAAAAACGATACCTGCACATAATCTTGCTGCACTTGTTGTAAATAATCCTAAAATGTCAGTTCCAACTTACATACCAAACAGTGGATTCAGTCCTGACCATCTTCTTTACCTTCGGGAATTGGAAATACAGTGCTATCGGCTTCAACTACAGGCCATGAATACAAAACGTAATGTTGTTCGTAACACCTTCATGGAACAAATTCAGAAGGGGACTGGTTTTTATTTAGATCCTTCAAAATATTATCCAGTAGTAGATGTTGCCAAAATTGTTGCATTGAATGCGGATGCTGAAGAAATCCGCAGGAAACGGCGTCTTAATTTCAAGTTATATCTAGATCGACTTGGAAATATTGCGTTTGTAAAGGTTTTGCCAAAAGGAGCTTCTCCTATGGCTTTCCCGATTGTGGCGTTAAAGAATAGAGATCGATTGAAAATAATGCTGGAAGCAAAGGGTATTGAACCGGCGAGATATTGGCCAAAGCCTCTTCTTCCTGAAGGGGCATACTCCCGTTTTCCGGATGTTGCTTGGCTCGCTGATCGACTGCTTACACTTCCTTGTCATCAGGATTTGGGTTCAGATGAGATAAATTACACCTGTGATATATTAGACAAATTGCTATAATATTTTTTTTGAACAGGTGCCGGCTTGTTGCAGTAATTGCAATAGTCCAGATTTTCGTTTGATAGGCCTTGATATTGCCGCATTCCATGATTCTTTGCTGCCCCAAACATGGATTTCTTTCTTCGCCCTTGTAAGAGCAGTGTAAATAAGCTCCCTGCTCAATACTCTGGATTCACCTCTTTCTGGCAGAACGATATGCACTTTGCCGTACTCAGAACCCTGGGATTTGTGGACAGTCAGAGCGAATGCCTGCGAGTAGTCAGGTAATCTTGACAAAGGTGTTGAGCGTATTTCTGATGAAAGTCCGCTGAAATAACCATTAACAGATCCATCGTTGCTGTTTTCCAATAATATTCCAGTGTCGCCATTGAAAAGAGCAGAATCTGCATCATTTTTGGTAATAATAATCGGTATTCCATGATACGAATCACGGTTTTTTTGCAGCTTTCTTGTAAAGAGTTCGTTGAGTTCAATCGTTCCCGAAGCACCGCTGTGTTGTACAGTCAGAAGTTTATTTTCAGATAGTTTGCTGATTGCGGCAGTGGGAGATTGCAGTGATTCGCGGTATTCGTTCAGCCACTCTTTGCATTCATTAATGATAAGTCGGTGAAGTTCTTCCTTCCCGTGGTAAGATATGAAGAGTTTGTTTTTGCTAAGCAGGTCGTATGAACTTTCTGCATCGCCTTCTCTAACCAGTTTAGATACTGCTCCAATGATTGAGTCGTTTCCAAAACGGTATGAGTTCTTTAATTCTATAAAACAGCCATGTAAAGGATTTGATGTTTTCTCCGCTGCAGCACAGATATCGGCAAGCACAGAACCGGTTTCCACCGAAGCAAGCTGAGTTCTGTCAGCGATTAATATTAGACGGCGATGATCATAGGGTGGTGAGCGGAGGGGGGGGTGGGGGGGGGGGGGGGGCGGGGCGGGGGGGGGGGGGGGGGGGGGGGGGGGGGGGGGGGCGGGGGGGGGGGACGGGGGGGGGGGGGGCGGCGGGGGGGGGGTGGGGGTGGGGGGGGGGG
>JAEUSG010000366.1 GCA_016788315.1 Fibrobacterota bacterium
GGACGAACCAGAATCAGAGTAAACTTAAGGGATGGTATTATTTTAAAAGAGATTCTTGGTGCCCCCAGGGCTTTGCAGCCATGGTCGCATTAAGTTCCGGCGGATATTCTACATTAGTTAAACAGAGTGCATGAGCGGGGGCGCAGAAGGATCTGCTCCCCCTTTTTCCTGCCACCAGCTCATCAATAACCGTTTTATCGATATGTCCCTTGCCCACAGCCAGCAATGTTCCCACAACCATACGCACCATTTTATGTAAAAATCTGTTAGCAGTGATATGAAATCTTATGATTTCTGATTCTTCTGCAATTGAAAGATTCATCACCGTACACATTGTAGATTTCTTACCGGCATCAACACAAAACTGTTTGAAATCATGAGTACCTAAAAAACTGGGAATACACTTTATCATTCTATCAATATCGACATCATATACTATCGAATAAAACATCTGTCTGTCAATCGACCGTTTTATTCTCGAAACTGAATATATATAAGATCGGCTTAGAGCACTATATCTGGCATGGAATTCATCAGGTACAATGCTGACTTTATGAATGGTAATTCCCTCACGGACAAGACCATTTATTGAACGTCCAAGCTGTCCAAGAGAGGTCGGCAGTGAGTCTACAGAAAAATTAGCCACCTGTCCACGCGCGTGAACACCTGTATCGGTTCGACCGGCACCAATAATGCTTATAGGGGTTCTAAAGATAGTTGATAAAGCTTTTTCGATAGACTCCTGTACCGATGAGGCATTGTTCTGTATCTGCCAGCCATGGTATAGCGAGCCGTCGTATTCAATGTCGAGGCGGATATTCAACTATTTGAAGATATCCTTAATCTTTGACCAGCTCTTGTTCTTTTTGGCGGTTTCGCCATAACTAGTTGTTAAAGAACCCGTTACAAAGACAAAAAGCAGGGATAGCATTATTATTTTCTTCATAGTATAAATATACCACCAAATTGATCAATAGTCAAATCACTGATAATAGAAAGCATCAACATTATTGGTTATTTTCATACCTTCACGCTTCATTTCAAACCATATACCATAGGTATAATACTGCTGCTGCTGTTGAGTCTGCTGACGAAGCTCTGCAATTGCCGATTGATTATTAAGATCAGGAGAGATTCCTGCCTTTGCAATTTTACGTACAACCGCATATCCATTATTACCGGCCTCAAGAGGCTTCGTAACCGCACCGTCTGCAAGTGCAAAAGCTGCATGTACAGCTTTAGTTGCTGCTCCAATCATAGGAAGCGGGCTCTCTCTTGAAGCGATGGAATCAGCTCCGTATATGCATACAAGCGAATCACGAGCTGCTGCATCTTTAAGCGTTGCGCCTGAAGTAACAGCACTATATACAGCTTCAGCCTTAGCCTTAGCTGCTTCCATTCTCTTGAAAGCAAGAAGCCTGCTCTTGATATCATCCTTAACAAATTCTAATGGAGCTACACCGCTTTTGCTTCTTTTCAGCGAAGAAAAAACATAAACAGCCTCTTCATTTTCAAATGCATCAGCCTTTTTATCGCTGCTGAAAGCAAATGGTGAGAGTCCTGATACAAAACGGCTTTCACCCTGAAAGCCCGGCACAGGTGCACCCTTTTTGAAAACACCTGTTCTTGCGTATTGCAGCCCGTCCTTTGCAGCGATATCCTGAAGTTTTTCACCTCTTTTGATACGCTCAGCAAGAGTATCTGCCTTTTCCTTAAGACCATCAACAGTTTCAATCGATGGCTGTATTTTCAGCAGGATGTGACGACAGTTAATCTTGTCCTCTTTATCGTTACGTTCTACACACTGTATTATGTGCCAGCCGAACTGAGTACGGATGGGTGCTGATATCTGACCTGGCTTAAGTGCATATGCAGCATCTTCGAAAGGTTTAACCATTGCACCTTTGCCGAAAAAGCCGAGACTTCCGCTATCCTTAGCAGAGCCATCTTCAGAAATTTCAAATGCAAGTGCTGTGAATGATTCACCTGCACCGAGCCTTACTGCTATCTCATCTATTTCACGCTTGATGGATTCTTCATCTGCAATGGACGGCTGCTTTGCAAACTCAACATATTCAAGCTCTGCCATTCCTTCAGTTTTAAATGTATCTGAATTTGCCTTATACCATTCGTTTATCTCTTTTTCAGTTACTGCTTCTGGCGCAACCTGCATTGACATTGCCGGAACGAAAACCCATTCAAGAGAGGCTTTTTCATCCCTGTTTCGTAAGGCTATTTTTGTCTCAAGATCAGTCACCTTCGGTGTATAGCTCATCAGAACCTGAAGCTGATTTACAGGGATTGTGTACTCGGAGTGGTATTTTTCGAGCATTGCCATGCCCTGTACTTTATATGCTTCTGGTGAATCGAGAAATTGATGATATTTAAGAGTATCGAATACACCATTTGTCATGAAATATTCGTTTTCTGCAAGTCCAGGAGGAGGATTTGATCTGAAATATGCAACAAGCTCATCTGTTGATGCTGTGAGTTTAAGAGATTTGATTGCCTGCTCTAAAATGTGCTGTGCGATATACTGCTGAAATAGATCTTCTCTCATCTTCTCAAGGCGTGAAGCAGGCAGCTCTTCATCACGTCTTTCGGAACGGTAGCGGTTCATAAGATCATCGTTAAACTGCTTATACGGTATCTTCTTCCCGTCAATTTCAGCTACAGTAGACTGGGCACCCATTCCTCCACCGCCGTCAAGATCCATGCCCCATGCAAAGAATATAGTGCCGACGAAGGTAACAACAACTATCACCATCACCCATTTTACAAAAGTTCCGCTTCTAAGATTGTTCATCAACATAATTACTTAAGACCTCTCTAAAGTTACGTTTAATTGCCAGTAAGACTATGAATTGGAAAGACATAAAATACAATCCGACACCCTCTTTCTTCAAGGAATACTGATAAGGGGTGACAAATCAACCCTTTTTCTGAAAAAAGCCATTTCTACTGCCCCTGATTGATCCGTCCGGTAAACATTACAGCCTCGCATTTTAAGCCTCGACACGACCTCCTTGTGAGGATGTCCATACCTGTTAAAACGGCCAACGCTAATAATTGCAGTCTCCGGTTGGGCTGCATCTAGAAAGGATTCTGTCGTGGAACTCTTGGAACCATGATGCGCGATTTTCAGCACTGTAACATCAGGAATACTATTTCTCATGAGCAAATTTCTTTCTGTTCCTTCGCTTATATCTCCTGTGAAAAGAATTGAGTGTATACCTGATTTTACGTTAATTGTTAACGACGCTTCGTTTGGATCAATATAGGAATTATTTAAATCAGGACTTATTACACTTACTGTATCTCCTCCCGTGAAAACCTGGGCACCTGTATTAATCTGACATAGTTCCACTCCGTTATCTCTACAGTATCGCCATGCCTCCTGCCATGCATTGCCGGTTTGCGAGTCCGATGCATGAAACACTTTATCGACTTGAAATGACTTCAGCAAAGAAGGAAGTCCTCCTGCATGATCTTCGTCACTGTGAGATAAAAAAACCGCATCAATTTTTCTTATCCCCTGGTTTCTTAGAAATGGTTTGATTACCCAATCAGCAGCATTGCCGCTGCTGTCTCTCCCCCCGGCATCGACTAGTACAACCGTTCCATCTGCCCAGCGCAAAATAGCACAATCTGCCTGACCAACATCAAAGAACGTGATTTTCAAATGCGCTTTTTCTATAAACAATTCATAACTCACATACCAGACGATAGCTGCGAAAGGCAGTAAAAGCAGAAACTTAACTGCCCACCCATTCACACTTATCCTGCTTAATGTAACCAGTAATAAACTAGCCAAAATTATTGTTATTACATTGGGTGCAGCAGTTTCTACATAACCATGAGGTATAGCGCCGAAGATTTCTACCATCCGGTTCATAATAATTGTCAACCAGTCTAATATTATGCCATATGCTTCACCAAGAAACGGCACCCAGGACAACAAAGCAAGTGCCAATCCAAAAGCAAGAATCAAAAACGATAACGGCACAGCTGGAATATTGGCTATTAAAGAGACAAAAGCAATTTGATTAAAATAGGTCGCCAGAATAAGTGCAGTTCCAGCCATAGCTGAGAGCGACATCAAAAGAGAATCAGCAATCCACTTTACAGTTATATATTTAGTAAGGGATTCAGGCATTGCACGCACTAAAGAGGGATAAAGAGCGATAATTGACCAGGCAGCTGCAAAGGAAAGCTGAAAACCAACATCAAAGAGTGTCAGCGGATTGAAAAGCAGGATTAAATATGCAGAAACTAGAAGACTAATTCCGCTGCGAACCGGACGTTCAAGTAACCAACCACCCAGGACAACGGATCCCATTATGGCTGCTCGCAACACAGATGGAGACAACGCAGTTAGCGTAGCATAAAACCATATAAGGACTAATGAGACAACCGCTCTCCCGCGGAGTCCAAGTCCCAGAGCCGATGCAAGCTGCCATGCAATAAGCATTAACATTCCGATATTAAGCCCCGACACGGCCAAAAGATGCATAAGACCAGTATCTCGGAAATCTTCCCGCACATTTTCCGGAATATCTCTTTTCTCACCAAGCAGAATTCCAAGAGTGAGATAACCCTTTTCACCAACATTTTTGTCAACAACACTTCTGACATATTCTCTGGCAGGAACTACAATCTTTCGAATAAATGGATTTCCTCCCATACCGCCCGAAAATTGAACAGAATCATGTTTATAAACTTTTATCTGC
>JAEUSG010000422.1 GCA_016788315.1 Fibrobacterota bacterium
ATAAAATTGTTATGCCGACCTCTCAGGAACATCATGAGGATAATCCTGCAATGGGGTTTCGGGCAATCAGAATATGTCTTGAAGATCAGAAACTTTTTAGAACACAGCTCAGAGCAATTTTACGTGCATCTGTATATGGTCGACTTAAAATAATGTTTCCAATGATCAGCACCCTTTCAGAGTTGCGTGAAGTTCTTGCCTTTTACCGGCAGGTTGAAAGAGAGCTTCACGAAGAAAAAATACCTGTTGCATCAAATATCGAAGTGGGTACGATGATTGAAGTGCCTGCAGCGGCTATGTGTGCCGACAGTCTTGCCAAAGAGGTTGATTTTTTCTCTATTGGTACAAATGACCTTGCACAGTTTTTGCTAGCTGTTGATCGCGGCAATAAGAAAGTTGCAAAACTTTATGATCCCTTGAATCCGGCACTGCTCAGAACAATTCAAGGCATAATCGAGTCTGGACACAGGCAGGGAATATGGGTTGGGGTCTGCGGTGAAATGGCAGGACACCCTCTTACCGCCTTAATCCTTCTCGGCATGGGAGTCGATGAGCTTTCTATGAATCCGGCATCAATTCTCGAGATAAAGAAAATCTTCAGGTCAATATCGTTTGACGAAATGCGTATAATGGTTAAGCGTGCGTTGCTTCTTGACACTGCTCCCGAAATCAGGCTTTTCTTTCAACGGGAACTTCGCAGGAAAGTCACGCTGGCATCACGAATCAACTCAATGTTTGGGATATGAATATGAAAAAAATCTCCGTAGGCATCATTGGAATGGGTACTGTAGGAAGCGGTACTGTAAAAATACTTAATAGTGAACGTGAAAGATTTCATAAACAGTATGGTTTAGATATTACTGTTGCAGGAATCGCTGATATACGCGATGGTCTTGCCGAACAGTATGACCTGCCTGCATCTTTATTCACTAAGGATTACAAGACACTTGTAACTCGTAAAGATATTGACATAATTGTCGAACTTGTTGGCGGGACAACTATCGCGTCTGAAATGGTAAAGGCCGCTCTTAAGGCCGGTAAACATGTTGTTACAGCCAATAAGGCTCTCCTTGCCGATCAGGGGGAAGATTTGTTCGGTTTAGCTGCACAGAATAGCAGGGTTATCGGGTTCGAAGCCTCAGTATGCGGCGGAATACCCGTTATCCGCGCCCTTAAAGAGGGACTTGCAGCAAATAAAATTGTCTCTCTTTTCGGCATACTTAATGGAACCGCTAATTTTATACTCACAAAGATGCGTTTTGAAAAGAGATCTTTTGCCGATGCTCTTAAAGAGGCGCAGCGCCTTGGCTTTGCTGAAGCTGATCCGACCTACGATGTCGAAGGTATTGATGCAGCAAACAAGTTAGCGATTCTTGCTTCACTTGCTTTTGGAAGATTCTATCATTGGAAGGATGTACACATAGAAGGCATAACACAGATTACAGATCTTGATATTGCATACGCACGAGAAATGGGTTTTGTGATCAAGTTACTAGGTGTTGCACGTCAGACAGCAAAAGGAATTCCTTCATTGTCCGTTGCTCCTACACTGATACCGGAAGATGAAATTATTGCTGAAGTTAACCATGAATATAATGGTGTATTTATTGAAGGTGATGCCGTAGGTCATACTCTTTACACAGGTAAAGGGGCGGGAAGTCTTCCTACCGGAAGTGCGGTCGTGAGTGATATTGTTCACATTGCATCTTACGGCGATCTGGAAAAAGAGCACTACAAGATGTATTATGCCGGCGGACGTGGAAGTGTACTTCCTATCGAAGAGCACGAGGCTGAGTATTATCTGCGCCTTACCGTTCTGGATAAGCCTGGCGTTATGGCAAAGATATCAGGAGCATTAGGCGATCGCTCAATTAGCATAGCGGTGCTTATGCAGAAGGAGACAGCTTCTGATGGCAGTGCAGTTATCGTTATCCGTACTCATAGAACGACGTATAAGCAGATAAAATCGGCAGTAGAGGCAATTTCAGCTCTTGATATTGTTAAAACACCTGTCGTCAAATTCAGAATTATTACGGACTTATATCATGAGTAGAGTTAAGGATGGTTCGGATCTTCTTGCTCGCGTAAAAGGTAAACGCAAAAGGATAGCTGTTGCTGTAGCCGAAGATTCTGAGGTTCTACTCTCCCTCAAAGATGCAATTGCAGAAGGTATTGCTGAACCTCTGCTATATGGTAATTCAGAAAAAATTAAAGCGATTGCTGATTCTATAGGTCTCTCGCTTAATGGTTTAGAAATGCATAATTGTTCAACACCGGATGAGGCTGTTGAGGGAGCTCTATCTGCAGCCCGCGATGGACAGGCATCTCTTTTGATGAAAGGCGGTCTTAATACAGCTGTCTTTTTAAAGGCTGTACTTGATAAAAAATTCGGTTTAAGGAAAAGTTCACTGCTTTCACATGTGGGTCTCTTTTTCCCACCGGCTATAGGCCGACCTGTTGTTGTTACAGATGCCGCTCTAAATCTTAGCCCTACACTAGAGGACAAAGTCGCAATCATTAATAATGCTGTCGCTGTACTCAATAGACTTGGGATTGAAAAACCAAAGGTTGCTGTGCTTGCTCATAACGAGGTTGTTTCCCCTAAGGTTATAGCCTCAGTTGAAGCCCAAAAACTTAAAGAGATGGCAGATTCCGGATTAATAAAGGGGTGTGTTGTGGATGGCCCAATCGCACTTGATTGCGCTTTGAGTGAGGAAGCTTGCCGTCATAAGGGTTTAGTTTCTACTGTGTGCGGAATTGCGGACATTTTGGTTTGTCCTGACATCATAAGTGCTAATATACTGTATAAGTCTATGGTTTTTCTTGCTAATGCGCATGGCGCAGCAATCATAGAAGGGGCGGCTGTTCCTCTTGTAGTTGCCAGTCGTGCTGAAGACGCCAGAACCAAACTCCTTTCTATTTCTTTGGCAGCTGTCTGATTTCGCTAAAGTTTTTCCAAAATGTGCCGATAAGGTAGTGGGGAAGCTCTTTTATCTATTAATGTTTTTCTATTACGAGGGGAAAACCATGGAAATTCAATCAATTTCTTCAGGGTCGGGGTGGACCAAGTCCAAAAGTTTGGGTACATCCGCAGTAATTGCCGACAGTCAGACGGCAATGAGTCAGAAAAAAGACAGTGTTGAGCTGTCAAACCGGAATCCAGCCAATAAAAAAGAATTAATGGCAACGTATAGCCGTATTCGTGCTGAACAGCCGGCTGCTTACAGAGCTGCAGTGTTAAATTCTGTATCCGGTGGTAATATTAAATTCACATCACAGAGTGTTGAAGCTCCTGCGGTTCAAGTTTCGGTCGATAAAATCGCCGAAAATGTAGCTGCAATGGCTAAAAACGGCAATGCTGCACTTAATCAGGCAGCCTCATTTGAAACTGCTGCTAAAGGGACAAATAATCTCAAGGATACCGAGAGACTTAGGCTTTCTGTACAGGGTGGAACAAAGGTTTCACCAAATTCAATCACCGGACCAAAGGGAGCTGCTAACAGTAATAACGAAGTTATTGTAAGCGGTTCCGGCAACAATGTCAACCTGTCCGGAACACCGGCAGCAGGGGTCAGACAGCAGACATTCGAACTTACCGGCGGACCTGGAATTGACAATACGTCAGTCTCTGTAGAGGGTAATAACAATAGCGTCAAGTTTACCGGCAGTCTTCAGCAGGATAATACTATTGCACTGCAGGGTAACGGAAATAGCGTGTCTCTTGCAAACGGTGTCAGTGACTCTCTCATTAATGTAACAGGTAGCAATGTTAGTGTAGATTTCGGCGGGGATAACCCGCTTACAAAGAGTCAGAGCGGTTGGTCTTTGAACATTAATGGAAGTAATCTGGCTGTCTCGATTGTAAATGGCGAGGCAAAGGTATCGGGTAATACTGAAGGTATGCAGATAAAAATTGATAATGCTGCCAGAACAGTTTCAGTCGGGCCTTCCGGGGATGTTTCTGCACCTTCAAACTTCTGACAATTTAATTCGCTTAATATTGCAGGGTGGTATCTGTTTATATTATCACCCTGCATGAAAAAAATAATCTTTATTGCATTGGCACTTATTGTGTCTTGCGCTAATCGTGGCGGAATCTCCGGAGGTCCGGAAGATAAAACTCCTCCCACAGTTATCAAGTCGATACCGGCAGATCGTACTACTGGTTTTGACAAAAGAGGCGGCGTTGAAATTGTCTTCAGCGAATGGCTGAATGATGAAATTTCAAAAAGATCGGTATTCGTTTCTCCGGCAGAACCTCCAATGAAAATAAGCGTTTCGGGAAAAAAGCTTACTATTATGCCGAGAGGGGATCTGCTTGAAAATACAACATATACTATCACTGTTGGTTCAGGAGCTCAGGATTTAAGAGGAAACGGTCTTGCATCCTCTTTCTCTCTAATATTTTCTACGGGAACAGCGCTTGATACAGGAAAAATTGCAGGTATAATAGTTGATGAAGATGGTCAGCGCGCTCCGCAGGGCACTGCTTTGTTTGTGTATAAAGTAAACTCAGATACAAATATCCCGACTCCGATTAATTCAAAACCGCTCTTTGTAACTGAGTGCGGTGTTAAAGGTGATTTTTCACTCTCTGGTCTCTCTTTGGGTAAATACAGAGTTTATGGGGTGCGTGATAACTCAAAGGATCGTAAGTTTACGCCAGGAAAAGAGCAGCTCTATATGCCTTTGCGTGATGTAGTTCTGTCAAACAGTAGTAATGTTGATACAACTCTCATGCTGGTTGAAACAGTTATTGATACGGTAACACCGCGCATAGTATCGGCGAAAGCGCTCTCTGCTAGAAATGTTGAATTGAAACTTTCAAAAACAATTTCTGACAGCATGGTTGACCAATCATCATACGTAATGAACTCATTGCAGAATCCTGTTGATACAATGGTTGTGCGAGAATTCTATCAGACTGGTGATAAAGAGATAATGCTCGCTTTGAAAAAGTCAATAAAGGGCAAGTACCGATTGCGATGGTATTTACAAGACAGCATAGTTGACACAATTGACCTGTCATTGACATTTGATACTATAGGCACAAAAGCAACGATTAAATCTGCGTTTGCCACTGATTCAATACATTTTGTCTGGAAATTACCGGTTGATACAATTGCCGTGCGGAAAGCCTTTACGCTCCAAAACATTGTAATAAAAAAAGTTTCAGATTCTCTTAACGATACAATCAGAACCGATGTCATGAATGGGACTTTTTATTCAGTAAATTCTTTAAAATCATTTTATAAGCCTGCAGCGAAGTGGGAGGATGGTGCTGTTTTTACGTGGGCCTTTGCTGCTGGAACAGCAGTTGATACAGGCTTGAAGGGTGTTTTTGCTGTAAAAGAGGATGATATGACAGGTCTGCTATCCGGACGTGTCAATGGTGATGGAATGGCTAAATGGCGTGTCGCGGCCTTAAGCAGACAGGGTAGACGAAGGTCAGAAATGGCGGTTTCAGCTGTGGATGGTAAGTATAAATTTGATAAACTCACTGAAGGTGCTTATAGAATTATGGTATATGATGACCAAGATGGAAATGGTAAATATAGCAGCGGATCACTTTTGCCCTTCAGATTTCCAGAGGTAATAAAAATTGCAGATGACTCTGTATATGTACGCAGACGATGGGAAGTGGAAAACCTTGATATCCGGCCATAGAACAATTATTTGATTCATGTGGAATAATAATGGGAGGGGAAATGTCACAGCTGAACATTGCCAGGAAAGAGGTCGGGGAGTTCATTGTATTTAAACTCAAAGGGGCTCTCATCGTTTCAACTATGCTAAGTTTAAAACAGGAAGTATCCCAGCTATTGGAAAAAGGGTTAGCTTATATTGCTTTTGATTTAGGCGGTATTGAAGTTATTGATAGTTCAGGGCTCGGTCTGCTAAGCAATATTAAACGAAGGGCTGATGAAAAAAACGGCCATTGTGTTCTTATGTCATTACCGCCAATTGTGGCAGACGGTTTACAGCAAACCGGACTTATAGAAAATCTGGTAATTGTTAAAAATGAGGCGGAATTCAGAGAGAGCTTTATTCTGTGAAACAAAAAGGGCTCTTTGTTTCATTTGAAGGGATTGACGGCTGCGGTAAGTCTACACAGATAAAATTACTGCGTAAAAGACTCGTTAAGGAAAAAAGAAAAGTTATTCAAACCCGAGAACCTGGCGGAACTCCGTTAGCCGAAAATATCAGAAATCTTATTTTACATACGCACACTGAAACTGTTTCTAAAGAGACAGAACTTCTTTTATATGCTGCTGCTCGAGCACAGCATGTTTCAACGTTAATCAGCCCAAACCTGAAAAAAGGTGTTATTGTTTTGTCAGATCGCTTCGCCGATTCTATGCTGGCTTATCAGGGGGGCGGCAGAAATATTAAAACTGATGAAATAAATAAGCTTAATGAATTTGCTACTGGCGGATTAAATCCGGATATAACATTTCTATTTGACCTTCCTTCTAAAATAGCTGCTATTAGAATGAAAAAGGCAGGCAGAAAAAAAGATAGAATGGAAAAGGAAGGTATCCGTTTTCAGGAAAAGGTGCGGCGCGCCTTCCTTAAAATTGCTGCATCAAACCCGAAGAGAATCTTTGTTGTTGACGCAAAACTGCCAGTTGAAGTTCAGTCTGAAATTGTATATGCCGCCATATGCCGTGTGTCTCGCATTACGGCTGAGTGATACTCGTTTGATCTGAATGAAATGTAGTTTAACCCTCTGTGTGCCACGCAGTCGGACAACGCTTTCTCGATTTTGGACTCGAATAATTTTGCCTGGCTTCCGCAATAATTTACAAAAAATTTTGTTGCATTCGGACAGTCGGGACTGATTTTACACTTTGAGCAGTGAGTTTTTGTCAGCATATGTCTCCCTCTGTTACTATATATTGCGATAGGTGCAAATAGTTAATCTATATAGTGTATTTAATTTAATCAATAAAATCTGATTTGTCAACACTTAACCTTATAAATCAGTGAATTATATATCGTTATACAAGCCATATCTGTTTAAAAAAGCGGTTGCTTTTTCTTTAATATTTAACTAAGTTATTTAATGATTAAGCAAAGGAGTCAAGATGGTTAAGTTTTTGTTGTCTTTAGCTACAGTTCTTTTCATTTTTTCATGCTCTGAGAATAAAGTAACCGGAGCAGGTTCCGATGGCGTTGGTCCATCAATTATGGTTGATTCTTCAGTCTCTGGTTTTGTTAAGCTTGGCGACAGCGGCTCAACATTTCTTGATTCAGTAGTTCTTTATCTTAAAATCAAAGATGCTGATGGTATTGAATATGCTTCAGCAAGTGT
>JAEUSG010000543.1 GCA_016788315.1 Fibrobacterota bacterium
CTTTGAAATACCTTAAGGCTGAGGATATCGTTGAGCTGCTTCCCAAAAGTATTCTGGAAAAAGCGGCAATTAAGGTTGTAAAAAGTCAGAATGGTATAATGGTTATTGGACCTTATGACGCTGTTACAGCGGCAAAGGAATATGTAGCTATTATTGATAAACCGGTGCCTCAAATACTCATAGAGGCTCTTGTGGTCGACGTTTCCATGCAGAAGATGTATGAAGTTGGTTTCAAGATGTTTACAAAAAGCTCTAAGGATAGTACGGAATTTGTGAATAAGTTTTTCCCGGCAGTAATGGCACAGGCAACTGGAAAGGATCTAAATAAAACAATTTCTAAAGTTCTTGATTATTTTAATGTTAATCAGATTGTAAAGTTGCCTTCCGATTTCAGGGCGCAGCTAGGTTTGATGGAAAATATGGGAGTGCTGGATATCCAGTCTACCCCGCAAATTGCCACATTAAATGGTAATACTGCAGAAATTAAGATTGGTACTAAAGAGTATATACTTCTACAGAGCGAAACAGATATGAATCCTGGCGGCGGTTCCACAACAACAAGGACAACAGAGCGACTAGAAAGCTTTGAAGCCAATATTTCACTTTCTGTGACCCCCTGGGTAAGTAATAACAGGGAAGTTACTGTTCAGGTGAATCCGGTGTTTCAGATACCTGGAAAGAGTCCTGCGCCGGGGAAAATACCGCCTCCCATTAATTCCAGAGAAATCAAGTCAACAGTTAGACTTAAGGATGGAGAGACATATGTGCTGGGAGGACTTATTTCAACAAATGTAAATGAAGTGAGGGAGTCTGTGCCATTTCTTGGAAAGATTCCTGTCTTGGGCTGGCTATTCAGTTACAGATCGAAAAAAACGACTAAAGACAAGCTAATGATCTTTCTTACACCGCATATTTATTATGGAAGTGAAGGCGCGGTTGAAAGAAGTGAAATTGTAAAGGACTCTATACGGTGATTGGCAAGTTTTTTAGCGTACCTGAAACTGCAGCTGCAATAGATATTAGAGATGGCAGAATTCATTATCTCGTTATTGACCGGAGCGGCAGAATAATAAAAGAAAGAGTTGCCGATTCTTCTGATGTTCCAGCATTCGTAGCAAAGTATGGTTTACTGAATATTGTTGTGTCAACATCTCCTAATGAGACAGAAGTGCTGTCAAAGTATGTTGATTCGGCATTATGTGCAGGTAAAAGCCATGATGACCTTATAAATGAGCATCTGCCCAAGGTAATAGAGCCTGACAGTGTAACTCTTGAAACTGTGGAACTGGGTTCTGTAACACTTTTGAATTTCATGCATAACAAATCTGAGGAGACGTTATATAAGCTGTTAACGGATTCAGGTTTGCTTGTTGATCGAATCGGTGGCGGGACGTGTGAAATGGGTATTGCCCTCCAAAAACATTTTGCAGGTTTCACTGGTGCATTT
>JAEUSG010000545.1 GCA_016788315.1 Fibrobacterota bacterium
ATGAGATACTTAATTTGTCGGATAACATAAAACGGTTGGTTGTGGACAAGGCCAGTGCATCTGTAATCAGAGAGGCTGCTATTGCTGAAGGCATGGTAACTTTGCGTACAGATGGTATTGCAAAGCTTAAGGCCGGGATAACAACCGTGGAAGAGGTTTTAAGAGAGACCTCTTAGAAGTAGAAATTGAAAAGAAATACCTAAAAACAGGTCATTAAGACCTGTTTTTTTTTGCCCAAGGCAAGGAGAAGTGTTTATGAATTTTATGAAATTTACAATTTTGCTAGTACTTTTATCCGGATTTTTAGTTTTTGCCCAAAATATTAACATAAATAATGTTAATAATGACAAAAACGACAATAATGTAAAGCCTGATTTGCCCATTTCTGACACGCTGATCATGCAGTCACTCGATTTTAGGAACGCTGATATTAGAGATGTGTTAAGAACGATTGCTACAAAGTACAATATTAACATATGGCTCTCGCCGGAGGTAACAGGGGTAATACCTGTTCATCTGTCAAACATTAAGGTAAAAGATGCCATTCGTTTTATTGTGGACAGATATGGGTATAGTTTTAGGCATAGAAATGGCATTATTGAGATTTTTAAACAGGAAGAGATAAAACCGGTAATAACCAAAGAGACAAATATCCGAATGGAAGGTGATAAGATCTCTTTTGATTTGACGGATATTGAAATTGACTCTGTCGTCCGGAAGTATAGTCAGTTAACAGGTATTAATGTGATGGTTGACAAGTCGGTACGTGGAAACATTTCCGGGTATTTGAATAAAGTTGACAAAAAGAGTGGGTTTAGGCTTTTGTTCGAAAACAGCGGTTTTGAGGTTAAAGAGAATAATGATGTGTTCCGGGTTTCGAGTAAAAAGGTGCTTGCAGATGCTGCGCAGCCGCAATATGAAGGATATCCTGGCGGGCAGTTGTCGGTATCTGTGGTTGAGGGGAAAGTAAAGTTTGAAGTCAGCAATGGTGATTTACGGCAGATAATCAGTGAAATAGCAAATCAGAGCGGTATTAGCATATTCCTGTATGGTGAGATAAAAGGAACAGTGTCGGCCAGAATTGACAGTGTTGATATCGAAACGGCTTTTCGGTTTCTTTTAGAAAATACCTCCTATACATTTTGGAAAAATGGCTCAGTTTATTTTATTGGCGACGAGAG
>JAEUSG010000582.1 GCA_016788315.1 Fibrobacterota bacterium
ACTCCAGCTATCGGTTTCTTCACCCTTAAGGGCATCGGCAAAACGGGCTACTGCAGCAGTTTCGTGCGCAGTGAGAGGTTCATCGTCAAGATCTGGTGAACTAGGCTGAGTAACAGCTGGAGCGTCTACCATCTCGGTTGCGACTTGCTCAGCATGCTTTTCTTTTGGAAGAAGAGCCTCCTCAGCAGTTTTTAGTTTATCACCTATCGGAATCCAGCGGCCCTCATGTTCTACAAGACCGCGCAGTATGCGTGTTTTATCTTCGCTGTTCATTGCGCGTTTCTCCCCGTCGCTCCCTGTGAAGCAGTATGTGCTTTAATCCTTGCAAGATAAAGATTCACTTCATCGTTAATGACCGGACATCTTTTCAGAGCACGCAGCGCCCCATTGACATCGTTCCTTTTCAAGGCAGCCTCAATCTCAAGAAATGCTGCACCATTGTCGCGCCCTGCAATGCGGTGTGCCTTTAAAATGCTTTTCTCAAACAGAATTTTGTCTCCGGCATAAAGTGCCGAACGGGCAGTCGAAAGGGTTTGGTGATAATCAATTTTATTTTCTGCAATCAAAAGCCGGTAACCAAGAAAAAGCGACAGGCAAATAGAGAGAATTGCTAATACAAAAGAGACTACTGCAAGCCGGCTGCCGCCATTATTAGATGCAAATTTCTGAGAGACAGGTTTCTTTGGCTCTAAAAATGCATCGTCCGGCTTACTGAGCGCTTTTACTGTTGCAGTTTTTTGCTGCTGCTTTTCGGGCAGGTTCAAAGATTCAAGCTGAACTGAAGAATAGGCGGCATAAGGTACATCTGGATAGGTTTTTATTATCTCTTTAAAAAGAGCAACCGCCTCCTGCGTTTTTCCCTGCAGCTTAAAATTCCAAGCCTGCGAATAGAGCTTTAATGAAACTATTTCATCTGAGATTTGCATCATTCACCCTGTTTTTAGTATTTCTCTTAAAATAACAAATGAAACTCATATATATTCTTCTTTTTTTAATTGGACTCCTTGCAGTGTACACTGCACTTAAACTGCCGAAGACTTTTCAAGCCAATGAAGAGAAACGAAAACTCTTCCGGAAAAAGAAGCGGCAGGAGGAAAAAGACTCCGTTTTTAAAACCTGATGGACCAGATTTTA
>JAEUSG010000592.1 GCA_016788315.1 Fibrobacterota bacterium
AAACTACTGGCTAGATATCAGAAAAATTTGAGAGATAAAAAGAGTCGTATTGTTTTGACGAGTTGTGTGCGACCATATTTTTCTTGTAGCTTGGGACGGACCTCTATTGTAATAGATCCGTATGGAAATGTATATCCCTGCTTAATAGTCAGAATAGGTGATAACAGCATAAAAAAAGCATCATTAAGTGAGATTCATGCAAAAGGTTTCCAAGAAATATTTAACATGAAACGAACTGTGATTAAGTGTGATTCATGTGAAGATCGAAATACTTGTACGTTTTGTGAGGGGATATTATATCTTTATAATGGCAATAAAGCCTCTCTACGACAATACTGTAAAATTATAGAAAACGTAAGGACAGTTAAGGAGTGAAATTATGCGTTATACAAAGCCTGAATTATTTAAAGTGCCGTTGTATACTAAACAAACGGCAAGCTCGCCATGTAAAAGTGGATTAGATGCAGGATCCGGAATGTGGGGTGCAGGAGTAGCATGTGATTTAGGGCCTGCTGAAGAAGATAAATGCCTGGTTGCACAACAATCATAGACCAATGAAGGAGTGTGTTCGATTAGGAAACGTTTATGTTGCAGATAGTGGAAATGTTTTTAGTTGGGACACGAAACATTTTTTAACTTCAAAAAAATACAATGTAAAAGTATTGAGTCGTAAACAACACGTACGTGATATTTCTTATTACGACTTTTCGTCTCTTTTATTTTCAAACAACTGGTTTATGCGGTATGATGATAAAAGACAAAAATTAAACATATTGGTTAATTCAACCAGGATCGCTTTTAAAAAAAAAATATCTTTTGATATCAAAAACAACCTTATTGAAACAGAATTATGCAGTCCGACTGATCCAAATAAGTTCGATAAACTACTATTTCATCCATCCGACATTATAATTGCACCATATTTACACGCAGCGTATTCTGCAGGAGAAATATTGCATTGTTCTGCTGTGAAGATTAAGAAGAAAGTATATTTGTTCCTAGGTAAATCTGAAGCAGGTAAGAGCACAATTTCTCTTTTATTTGACAAGTTTTTAGCTAAAAACAAAATTGGTTCTGTAATTAATGATGAAAAAAATGTAATATCATTGACGCCATATATGGTTTATGGTACACCGTGGAGTGGAGAAGCTGCATTCCGCTCTGGTGAAACAGGCGACCTTGGTGGGGTCTTTTTTATTGACAAGTCTGAAAAATGTTCAATACGCAGAATTTCAAATAGTGAAGCATTTGCAAGATTCCAACAAGTGCATTACGCACCATATGGCATTAAACATTTCATGGAACAATCAGCCGATAATTTTATTAAGCTTATAAAAGACTATCAGCCCAAAATATTCAGTTTTGCCAAATCGGAAATAACCCCTGAGTGGTTCATTAAAAATGTTGTTGAACGAGAATCCTGATATTCTTTCATATGATTCAACCGGTTACTCAATGTATCCAGCCCTCAAGCCAGGCGATCAACTAATCGTTAAACCTGTTCAAGATTATTGCAAAGGTGATATCGTAGTCTTCACTCATGGCGGGAGAAGTGTGACTCACCGTTTTATAGAACGCAATGGTGATATTTTAACCTTCTTAGGTGATCGTCTTATATACTCTGAAAAAGTTCATGTTTCACAAGTAACTGGCAAAGTTATGTTG
>JAEUSG010000635.1 GCA_016788315.1 Fibrobacterota bacterium
ATTCCATGAGTGCGATCCTGCTGCTGATGTAGGAATATATGATGCACCATCAATGCTAATTTGTGTAGAGTCAAGCGCGTGTCCTCCTGCTGCTGAAGCAGAAAAGGCGATGTTTACAATGCCTGTTAAAACCGAGCCAGCTGCCGGTGATGTTATTGTAATCGATGGTGAGGGATCTGCTGCAGAAGCATCATTTTTAATTATTACATTTACTATACGATCCATTATAATAGCATCATCATAAACCTGAAAAACAAGGGTATCTGATCCGTTTGCAAGAGCTGTAACATCCCAAGTGCCAGCCCACTCATTTGACGAACCGATTTTTGTAAGTCTATAACGGGTTCCCGGATTTGATTTTCTATAGAATGACGCAGAATCTATGTCGCCTGCTGATTTGGCCGCATATATTCTAACGTTTGTTACCCCTTCCAGATAGGAGTTATCTTCAGGATAAACAACTTGAAAATAGGGCGCTCCAAGTTGCATATCTGCCCAACCTGTTGCAACATAGACATTATTATTCCAGTCTATTTGAATCCTATCAGCATTGGGAGACATCTCCCAGAAATAGTCTGAGCCATCTTCTGCATCGTGATAGCGAATATGAAAACCCATTTTTCCGCCATCGTCCATTTGAATATCATCTGTTGTAGCGTTGCGGTTGATTTTATACTCATATTCATAATAGGTTCCGCGCCATGCTCCCGCTGCATCCTGATTTGCTCCGCTTACATCAGCAGCCCAGCTTCCGGCAGCGCCACCGCTCCAGTATCTGTCTCTAGTTGCAACATATGCAGTTGTATTTGCAATAAGTGCGTTTTCTTCGCCGTTATCTAGAATGAAGTTTCTGCCTGTCGTGTTTGCTGTACTCTGCTCTTGATAAACAATACATGAGTCATTCGCATTATTATCGTTATCAAATACTTTTAATCCGGTATAGAGAAAATTTGCTGCAGCATCGTCAACACCGTAGATCATTGCGTTCAATGTTTTTCCAGAAAAGTTTGTAAGAACAATATTCCGGAAATAGCTTCCGCGCCAACCATCATCTGGGGCGGTTCCGCCTGTTATATTTCCATCAACGACAGGATTGCCATGAGCATTATAAGTTCCATAAAAGGTAACAAAATCACGCTGCACGCCAAGTTTTAAATCAATCCATCCGTTCCCTGTTGATGGATTTGTCATGCTTGTATTTGTTCCTTCCCAATAAAACGTCCCTTTTGAACTTGTGGAATAAAAAATATTCATTCCCAATTCATCTATCGGATTAACATTAAGGTAACTGTGGTTGTCGTCGACAACGTTACCTGGTTTCAAAGGAATTTTCCATTCAGACTGCATGAATGAAATTCCGAAATTATCACCTAGAGCCAGAAAAACTTCACTGCCGCTATTTTGCTGTACCCAGGTCGTTCCATTGAAAGAGT
This sequence comes from Fibrobacterota bacterium, assembly GCA_016788315.1. Taxonomy (GTDB): domain Bacteria; phylum Fibrobacterota; class OXYB2-FULL-49-7; order OXYB2-FULL-49-7; family JAEUSG01; genus JAEUSG01. The sequence continues at coordinate 1,434 of JAEUSG010000635.1, forward strand.
ACTCATTTATGTCAAGATTGGTTGGCTCACAGTTAACTCTGAACTCACCGTTATTGACACCGGCTGCACCACCTTCAAGGATATCGTTGTGGCTTCCTCCTCCTATACCCTGATCAAAGACAAGATTGATGGACTGGTTATTTCCAAGATTGTTTGAATTTGCGGTAAATCCAACATACAAATAGTCATTGTCGTTCATAAAGAACCAGCTTACCGCAATTGAATCGCCACCAGTTGTTCCCATTTTCATGTGACGGACATAGGCATCTTTCCATTCGTTGGCATCAGCAGCATTATGGCTGCCTTGAGTACCTTCTGGAGTTGTCTTATCCGTAAGACAGCCGTTAATAACAGGAGGCGTTGATGTAAAGTAGCTGTAGAACTGGCGTCTATCACCACTGCCATCAGGCACATGTGAATTTGCAAGTTGCGAGAGAAAAAGCACAAATAGATAGACTGCAAACCATTTTACGCCTGTTATAAGTTTGTCAGATACCATATAATCCTCCATTTTTGACATGACGACAAAGAGGCAGGCTCCCCAGAGTGAGGAACCCGCCACAAAGAGAGACCTAAAAGTCTACTGGATTATTTATCTCCTCTTAGTCCATCGCGACTCTGGACTTTGCCATGTTCGCCGTGCTGACTCTTGCCCTTGGCCTGGTCACGTGTCTGTAAACGTGTTTTGACCATAGAAGGGTCTGTATCACATTTACCGTCATTGTCTGCGTCAACAAAATTATCATTCATTCCGTCACCGTTGCCATCAACAAATCCGTATCCGTATCCATATCCGTTCTTATACATATAGGCTTTTGCAGAACCGTCAGCTGTTCCTGCAACATTATCATTAATACCATCGCCATTTTCATCTTTCCACTGATATTTGAATCCCTGGTGGTTGGCGATCATATTAGAATAGCGTGTCTGAAGCTGAGTAAGTTCCGCCTCTTTTGTCTGGAGCTGTGTCTGAAGTTGTGTTTTTTCTGCATCTGTAGCTGTAAGCAATTTCTGTTCAAGAGTTTTGATCTGATCTTTTGTTTGCAGGATGCTCTGTTCGCAAGTTTTAATAGCGTCCTGTTTCTGTTCCCATGTCTGAGTCTGATCGCCTGTTCCTGAACCTTCCGGAACTGTGGCTGTTCCTACTGCTCCAACCATAGCTGCTGTCAGTGCAACGATGGACAGGGTTGAGATGATCCTTTTCATGATAAACCTCCTTAAGGTTTTATAAGTTATTATTTGCTCTCTTCGTTATTTAAGGCTATACAATATGCGTACCATAGATCCAAACTGTTGATTTGTAATTTGTTATGAAACGTGATGGTGGAAAGCGCATACATAATTGATGGATTTTCCGCATAAAAAGATTAGTTTTAATCTCTTGAAAGAACAATTTCGGTTCCATTGGCCGCATCAAATACTGCAAAGTATTCTTTTTCCCGTTGAATAAATTTCACATCGATGCCATTACTTTTAAATTTTTTAAAACTCTTATCTACACTTAAAGCAACTGAACTGAGCTGTGTCGAATTATCCGTTTTTACGTTAATTTTAATTGAATTCGAATTAACGCTTGTGAAAAACTCTGTTTTTAATAATCTGCTCCTCCACAGTGCGATGCTGTCAGGTGGAGTAATCCATGCTGAATCACGTTTAGCTGTATTTAATAGTACTGATAACGGTCTTAATGTGACATCGTTATGGCCGGTGGCGGCCAAATGGCCGAAATAATTCACTACACCTGCGGCTGGCTTAATAACCTGATGAAGTGTGTTCATAAGATGGCTCTGATATAGTCTTGAATCTTTTTCCATTTCCTCGGAAGGGTATGTATCGGTGTTAATAAGACGGGCAAAAAAAGTGTAGTCATCTTTCAGTATAGGAGATATTTCAATGATATCTGAAGAGCAGTAGAAACTGGTCGGATGAGGAATTGCTTCAAAACCACTGTTTGTAATAGGGATATTATATGGCACTGCGCTTCCTTTAATTTCCGAAATCTGATCCAGGCTTATGCTTATGTCGTAAAGATATTTTTCTTTGTATAGACCAAGAAGCCCTGGAAAACCAGCAATTCCCAAAGGAAATCGGTATCCGTAAAATCTGCAATTCCAGTATTGAGCATTCATAAGAAGATTCATTTGCGAACTGTGAAAGCCTTTGTCGTTCATGTTGATCTGATCAAAACCGTTCGAGGCTATTAATGGTTTATCCAGTCTGATAGCATTCTGAACATTAGAGTCAAGATTTGGATTTACAAAGTAAACTGCTTTTACTCCTTCAGTTAATGTAAAGTTTTTAATCTGTTGATAGTTCTGAATATCACCTTCAGCATCAAAAGTGATTGTCATTGCATAGCTTTTCCCCATAGGCCAGGGGGAAAGTTTAATGTCTGATTTGCTTTCTGACATCTTCGTTTCTGCTACAAAGTCGAAGAACTGTTCAATGTCAGCAGCGCCAGAGTATCCGCCGTTATTAGATGGGTGGAGGAGGTAGGAGGTAGCAAGAAGTATAGCTCGCCCTTTGCCGTATCCATGATTTGTTATTGCCGGGTATGTGGTGTCATTTTTTTTCCAATCTGCAATAACCTGCATGTTTTTAACTCCGGAAGTGTCTGGAACCATGCTCCATCTATTTTCAGAAGATGTCAGAAGTATCTCTTTTTCACCCTTTCCGAGAATGCCTTCGATTGAGAAACCGGATAGATTCCGCTCTGAAAGAGTTACGCCGAAAGCTTTAGCGAGCCGCCATTCCACAGGACCGAGATTTCCATGAGTGTATTCGCTTCTGTCGCTGCCGTTCATTCGGAATCTGCCTAAATTATCACCTGCGACAAGTGTGCCTCCATTTTCCACCCATCTGTTAAGGATTTCCATTTCTACATCAGTCATGTGAACCAACGAGTGCTTTCTGTCAGCATCATGATATTCGGAAGCGGTCATCATTATGATTATGTCAAAATGAGAAAGCGATGATTCGTTCAGAATAATTTCTCTGTTTTCAAGCCTGGTAGGAATGCCATGCCGGTTAAAAGCTTTAATTGCAAGCAGTATGCCTTCAGCAATGGTTCCGTTTCCGTAGTTCATTCCCGTAGTGATGTATAATGCCTTGGGTAGTCTGTATTCTGCGCCTTTGAAATCTTCTTTTGTGCAGCTTGTTAACAAAAAAGAGGATAAGAGAAGAATAGACAGTGATACGTGTAATTTGTTTTTCATTGTATGATTACCTCAATTGTTGTTACTTTGTTGGGAATTATTTCAAGTATTACCTTACCATTACGCAGTTCGTAAATGCCATCTGCGGCACTGCCGGTTACATTTATTTTTCTTCCGTTTCCTGTGTATTCAATGGATATTGGAATTAGTTCATGATTTAAGTTTTTGTTGGTTTTGAGGGTAACTGAAGATGTATGGCTGTCGTTTATAGTTGTCTGCAGTCTGGAATTGTTAACTGTATTTATGTATGATTGAATCTCTTTTGATGGCGCAATCCAAAAATATGAGTTACGAAGTATTCTAAGCTGTCTATGAAAAACAGAGTGATTCACATCTTTCAATATTGATGAATAATTAATCTGCACCCATTTTCCTTTTGCCTCTGTGACAAAAGAATCAAGGCTGTGAAGGGATGAAAAACTGTCTGCAGCAATATTCCTGAAAAAAGCACCGCTCCTGTTATGTGTACCTGATATTGTATCATGCCCTGCTTGAAAGATACTGTCTATTTCCTCTATCGTAAATTTTTTAATTGGGACTGCCGAAGCTGATTTGGCCACAGATTCATTAAAGATATGGAAATCTGCTCTGAATCTAAACTCGGCTAAATATGGCAGAGCGTCCTTGATGTCAGAAAAGAGAGATCCGTCAAATTCAATTGTTACCGCACCAGGGGCTCCGCCTCTATATGGCAGAACTTTAGCCGACGGCTTTTGTGGTGCTATATTTCTAGCTGCAGATACAGGCGTAAGTGTTGGTAGTAAGTTCTTGAACATATGGTAAATTGGTTTAAGACGCGTCTGATATACCGGTTCATCCCATTTGTCCCAGGTTATAAATTCAGATCCTTTTTTTGGATAAATCGATTTCGTTTTGCCGTTTTTGTCATTAATCATAGCAGATAGATTAAAGCCTTTTATTTCCAATGGTATAGAATCTGCCATAATTGAACGGGAGGAAGGGTCGCAAATATTAAGCAGGTTCCATGGTATTCGTAATTCAATAACTGAATTAGCGGAATCAAAATACCAGTCAGAATTCGATTGCAATGAGTCTTTTGTATTGCCGTACTTGAGTCTGCCCTGTTCATAGAAAACAGGAGATGGCTTCTCGCCGAAAACGTTTTGCGATTCATCGTTAAGCTGGTGATTAAGTAATCTTCCGTTTACTGTAACAACGGATTCATTCTTCCCTTTAAGCTTAATAAGAATCTCACTTGACATATCAATATTATGATCAGTCTCCGGAGTCAGTTTCAACAGCAGTTCATTATGGATAGGAGTAAAGCCAGGTACTTTGAAGGCAAAGTTGAGATATGCAGGATCTGCATCATAAATCATCGTAAACCCATTTATGGCGAGTTCATCTTTCCAGTCATCGGTTGAGCCGTCAATGGTTTTACCTTTTGCTTCAAATGCCATAATTCCATAGTTCTGCTCCGGATTCTCTCTATTGTGCCAGTATATTATTCTATCGGTGGGCTGCTCCATCTTCTGTGTGAGCCAGTTTTGCTTGAACCATTCATCGGCCCATTCAAAAAAAAGGGCACCTGCACATTTTGTGTCATATATATCACATGTCAATGTTTTGGTAAGCTCAGCCTGCTCAGCTTCGCTGTGACTGCCCTGATGAAAGCCGTCAGGATTGAAACGGCTGTTTCCTCTGCTTGATGAAAGGCCGTATTCTGCAACAAGCATGGGTATGTCAGGAAGATTACGTTTAAAATCTTCCAGATATGCTTTGTAGCTGTCTTTCTGACCATTTCTGTTTACTGAATTTCTATATTTGCTCTCCAGGTAGACAAAATCAGGAAAGTAAGGGTATGCATGAACAGCCGCAAAAAGGCCTGCTCTGAAGAGATTTGTGGTGTGGAACTTTCTCATGTCAATAGATTCACCATCGTAATCGTGGCCATTTCTTCTGCTGTATTCCTGATTGTGAAACATTGGATCAAGTGCCTGCCAATTAATAAAGGAGAGCGGCCTTTGAGATCTGTATTTTGATATTTCATAAGTAGCCGTAAAATCAATCATTTCTGCTAACCAGCATTCCATGGGTGTACCGGAATGAAGTGTTATGAAATTGCCGTGGTGGTTGAAGTTTTGCTTAATTGAATGTTTTTTTACCGCTTCAAGATTGGTTTTTGCTATAAATTTCGGGTCCCATTCATGGCCGAGTACAAGTGCAATAACATACTGAGATACGTCGGTTGAGTAGATACCATCTGCGCATCCTGCCTTTTTTAGAACGAATGCTTTACCATGTATAACATCTATCGCTTTTGAGATCTCTTTTCTGAAATTTTCAACAGATATGCTTTGCGAATATGTTTCTGTTGCAGGATCATCAATCCATACACCCTGGACAAGATAGAGGGGACGGTTACTATGTTCATAGTTGAATTGTGACAGCGCCTCATAGAAATCTGGTGGGAGCACTGTGTAAATACGAACAGTATTGGCATTCATTCTGCTTATAAGATTGAACCAGTTTAGGTAGTCTTTTCTATCCATGGAAAACTGTGATGGGTAATATCCAGGCATAGCAACACCAAGGTTTACCCCTTTTATAAAGAGCTCTTTTGACTCATGTTTGTTGGATATTGTAAAGTAGTTGCCCTTTGCCGTGAATTTGACTTCAGACTCATCTGCCAGCTGTCTTAGCTGCTCTGGAGGAATGTTCGGCAGCAGGGGAGGTGCTGGAATTTCAACAGTAACTTCAATCTTTTCCAGAGAGGTTTCTGTGCTTGAAATGCCTGTGCCAATCATGAGTTTTATTATGAACCCAAGAAGCGCTAGAAGTAAAATTATGACAGCATACTTGGCTTTCATATCATTTGTACGCTAGTTTAATGCCGGCGACCTGTGACTGATAGACAGCATTAGAGAAAAGATCAGCATCTAGTTTTACAATCATAAAACCAAAATCCCATCCCAGACAGAGACCGGTTTTCCAAAAGAGCTTGCTGTCAACATCAATTCCATTTCTTTCAAATCCTCCGTCATCATATCCTGCACGTAGGGTGGCAGAATAGATTAATCTTTTGTATGATTTATCAGCACTAAGTCCGCCGTAGGCAAGCTGCCTCTTGTTCGTTGAGTAAAACAGGAGAGAGCCGAATTGATAGTTGCTGAATTGATATCCGCCTTCAAATTTTACTCCTGCTGATTTAGACAGCATAAAGGCTGCTTCTGCGTTAATTATTGTTCCTGCGTTGGTTCCTTCGCTCCACAAAGTATCTCCTGCGGAATTAATATCAAATCTGTTTGAGCTGCGAACAAGTGCTCTCTCTAGATCAATAGCCATGTTGAATCTGGATTTCTGGAAACCTAAATTAATTCCTCCGAAATCTCTGCCGGAATTTGTCCAATGGTAGAAGTAATCGTAGCCTGCTCTTATAGCTCCGTCGAATCTTCCTGCTTCGGTAATTTTAGTGTAGCACCAGGCGGCACCATAAGAGGTCAATTTTTCTTCAGTTGCGCTGTAGGAGGCATGGGTGTAGATTTTGTGAGACTCGGAATGCCAGTTCAATTTCAAGAGATAATTGTCCATATATTTTGCATTGAGAACGGTATCAATACCAGCCTCTTTATTTATATAACTTCTTTCCGAGTTGTCAAAACTGGCAGCAAACGCTGCATAAAATGATTCTTTAATTGATTTTCCTATAAAGTAGTTTTGAAGAGGTAAAACAGTTCTTGTTTCAGTCCTGTTATCTTCTAGTTCGACAATAGATTTCATTTCTGCATATGCATCTGTTATGTGCTGACCGGCATCGGCTGATATGGCAATGATGAGAATTAGTGCAATTAGTTGCATGTATTAAAGCCCTTTCGTTGAAATTTATTCCATTCGCTTTTTTTTCTGAGAAAATTTAAGGTTCCGTTTAACTGTGCCGCCATCTTGAAGAATGAGTAGCTGAAATCACCAGCGATGGCTACTATTAACATAAAGAACCAGTCCTTAAAATTTCTGTATCTAAGCGCATCTCGTAAATGCGTGCCATGGTGCTGGCTCCATGCCTCAATAAATACCGTTATGGTGCTGGTGAAAATGGCCGTTAGTAAAAGAACGCCGGTAGTAAATAGAAAGACAACCTTCCCGTCGATGAATCCTGTAAGCGAAGCGGCAATGATAAAAATAATTGCAAAAAGTTTAATAACTGGTGATAGAAATTCGAATATAAAAGAGTATGGTAAAGCGAATAAAGCAGTCACCCCATATTTTGGTTCGAAAATCATATCACGGTGAATATAAAGAGTTTCGGCAAGACCCAAATGCCAGCGTGTTCTCTGTCTGAAGAGATTTCTTCCATTCTCAGGTACCTCTGTCCAGCAGACAGGAGTTGGAACAAAAACAGCATTACCTTTTATGCCATTGTCTCTGTAATATCTCCATAGTCTAACAACGATTTCCATATCTTCACAAACAGTGTGCTTTCCGACTCCAATTGTTGACGCAAGATAATCGCTTCTATTAAGCTTGCTTAAAAAACCGCCGACAGCTTCAAGATCATTTTTTCTATAGACAGAAAATGCACCTGACATCACGAGAAGCGAATTGATTCGAGATAAGCCTATTTTGGAGATCATAAATGATTTTATGTACTCGACTATTTGCCACAAAACCCATAAATTTGTCGGCATTTTTGATGTTACCACGTTACTGTTAACAAGTGTAACATCATTAGCTGCTGCTAGCTGTCCACCTGAAACAAACGTTGAAGGACTGCTTAACATCGGTTCCAGAACACTTTGCAGTGCATTAGGATCCAGAATTGAGTCTGCATCAACGGTGCAGATAAAGATGGTGTCTGAAATGTTTATGCCTGCGTTGACGCTGTCC